>CALFVI010000001.1 GCA_937928775.1 uncultured Elioraea sp.
CAAGAAACAGAGGGCATGAACGAGCTCTCTCCCGCCCCCCGCGCCTACGACCCCGCCACCATCGAAGCCCGCTGGCAACAAGCCTGGGATGAGGCCCGCTGCTTCGCCGCCCCCGACGTGCCGGATGGCACCCGCCCGAAATACTACGTGCTCGAGATGTTCCCCTACCCTTCAGGGCGCATCCACATGGGTCACGTGCGCAACTACACTCTGGGCGACGTTGTTGCCCGCTACAAGCGCGCGCGCGGCTTCGTCGTGCTGCACCCCATGGGCTGGGACGCGTTCGGCCTGCCGGCCGAGAATGCGGCGCGCGAACGCGGCATTCACCCCGCACGCTGGACGTGGGACAACATCGCCACCATGCGCGCGGAACTGAAGCGCATGGGGCTTTCGCTTGATTGGTCGCGCGAGTTCGCCACCTGCGACCCGGCCTACTACGGCCACCAGCAGGCGCTGTTCCTCGACTTCCTCGCCAAGGGCTTGGTCGAGCGCAAGGAGGCTTTCGTCAACTGGGACCCGGTGGATCAGACCGTGCTCGCCAACGAGCAGGTGATTGACGGGCGCGGCTGGCGCTCAGGCGCGCCGGTGGAGCGGCGCAAACTCGCGCAATGGTTCCTCAAGATCACGGCCTATGCCGAGGATCTGCTCGCCGCGCTTGATCAGCTCGACCGCTGGCCAGAACGCGTGCGCACCATGCAGCGGAATTGGATCGGGAAGAGCGAAGGGGCGCGCGTGCGCTTTCCCCTCACCGCGCCCATCGGTGGCATCGATGCGATCGAGGTGTTCACCACCCGCCCCGATACGCTGTTCGGCATGAGTTTTCTGGCGATTTCCGCCGACCACCCGCTCGCTGCCGCGATCGCCGAACGGGATGCGAAGGCAGCCCAGTTCATCGCCGAGTGCCGCCGCCTCGGCACCACCGAGGCCGCGATCGAGACGGCCGAGAAACGCGGCCACGACACGGGGCTTAGGGTGCGTCACCCGTTCCTTGCGCGCACCTTCCCGGTCTGGATCGCGAACTTCGTGCTGATGGAGTATGGCACGGGCGCCATCTTCGGCTGCCCCGCGCATGATCAGCGCGACCTCGACTTCGCCCGCACCTACGGGCTCTCTGTCACCCCCGTCGTGCTGCCGAAGGGGGCGGATGCGGCGTGCTTTGCCATCGGCGATGAAGCCTACGAGGGCGACGGTACGATGATCAACTCTGCCTTCCTCGACGGGCTTGACGTCGCCGCCGCGAAGCGACGCGTGATTGAGGAACTGGAACGGATCGGCTTGGGAACGGGGGTCACGCAATGGCGGCTGCGGGATTGGGGCATCTCCCGCCAGCGCTACTGGGGCTGCCCGATCCCTATCATTCATTGTGAGAGGTGCGGCATCGTGCCGGTGCCGAAGGAGGATCTTCCCGTCACCCTGCCCGAGGATGTCGACCTCTCCCGCCCCGGCAACCCGCTCGATCATCACCCGACCTGGAAGCACGTCGCCTGCCCGCGCTGCGGCGCGCCTGCGCGGCGCGAGACCGACACGATGGACACCTTCGTCGACTCCTCGTGGTATTTCGCGCGCTTCACCGCACCGCACGCGGCCACACCGACGAACCGCGACGCGGCCGATGCCTGGCTGCCTGTCGACCAGTACATTGGCGGGATCGAGCACGCGATCCTGCACCTTCTCTATTCGCTCTTCTTCACCCGCGCGATGCGCGACACTGGGCACCTCGGCCTTGCTTCAGGCGAACCCTTTGCGGGCCTGTTTACGCAGGGCATGGTCAAGCACGAAACCTACAAGGGGGCGGATGGGCGCTGGCTCTACCCCTGGGAGGTGGAGAAGCGGCCCGATGGCACGGCCGTGCACAAGGAGACGGGCGAGCCGGTTCGCGTGGGCAGCGTTGAGGCGATGAGCAAATCGAAGCGCAACGTGGTTGATCCGGGCGCGATCATTGATCGTTTTGGCGCCGATACGGCGCGCTGGTTCATCCTCTCCGACAACCCGCCCGAACGCGACATGGAGTGGACG
This sequence comes from uncultured Elioraea sp., assembly GCA_937928775.1. Lineage (GTDB taxonomy): Bacteria > Pseudomonadota > Alphaproteobacteria > Acetobacterales > Acetobacteraceae > Elioraea. Next base: position 2,017 of record CALFVI010000001.1, read on the forward strand.
GAAGCCGGTGTCGCTGGCGCGCACCGCTTCCTCCGCCGCGTGTGGTCGCTTGTCATGGGCGCTCTTCCCGCGCTGCCGCCGCGCGGGAGTGTCGCCCCGGAACCGATGAGCAAGGAGGCGCGGGCGCTTCGCCGCACCACGCACCGCACCATCGCTGCTGTTACCCAGGCGCTTGAAACCTTCGCGATGAACGTCGCGGTCGCGCGGCTGCACGAACTCGCCAACGCGATCGCTGAGGCGAAGGCCGATGGCGTCGATGCGTCGGTCGCGTGGGCGAAGCGCGAGGCGCTGGAGGCGCTGGTTCGGCTGGCTTCACCGATGATCCCGCACCTTGCCGAGGAGTGCTGGTCTGTGCTGGCGCCTGGCGAGCCGATGCTGGCCACCCTGCCCTGGCCGGAGCACGACCCCGCCTTGGCTTCCGCCGAGACGCTGACCATTGCGGTGCAGGTGATGGGCAAGCTGCGCGGCACGATCGAGGTTCCCGTGGGCGCCGACGAGGCCACCGTCTTTGCCGCCGCTGAGGCCGAACCCAATGTCGCCCGTGCCATCGCCGGGCAAACGATTCGTAAGCGTATTCATGTTCCGGGCAAGATCGTCAATTTCGTCCTTTAAGCCGGGCCGGAGGTTGATCGTTCTCGCCACCTTCAGCCTTGCCGGTTGCGGCTTCCGCCCGCTCTACGACGACCGCGCGCGCGGGGAAGGGCTGCCCGCCGCGCAGGCCCTCGCCGCCACTCGCGTCGCCATCATTCCGGACCGCCAGGGCCAGATCCTTCGCAACGCCATCATCCAGCGTCTCGGCAACGGCCCTGGCGTTGCGCCGCGCTACGAGCTGCGCGTGGCTCTCACCATCCGGCGTGAACTCCTCGGCGTGCGACGCGACGAGACCGCTTCGCGCCAGCGGCTGAACGCGACAGCCGACTTCACGCTAAGTCCCCTGCCCGCGGGCGACCCCGTATTTGCAGGCCGCGCTTACGCGGTTGATGCGTTCAACATCATGCCGAATGAGTTCTTCGCCGCCCAGCTTTCCGGCGAGGCGGCGGAGGCGCGCGTTGCCGAGCGCCTGGCTGAGGACATCGTTGCGCGGATTGCCGCTTTCTACGCTCGTGGCACGGGCAGAACGTGAAGCTCGAGGGCCGGCAGCTTGCCGCGTTCCTCGCCGCGCCAGGCGCGGTGCGCGGCGCCCTGCTCTACGGCGAAGACGAGGGGCTGATCCGCGACCGCGCCGAGGCGCTGGTGCGCGCGGTGGTCGGCGCAACGGAGGATCCGTTCCGCCTCAGTGTCGTTTCGCGCGAAGCAGCAGCTGCCGACCCGAACCTGCTCGCGGGCGAGATGGCCGCTCTTAGCCTGACAGGGGGGAGACGCTGCGTGCGCCTAAGCGGCGCGACCAACGCTCTCGCCGCTGCTATTGCCGCCGCGCTCGATGTCGAGGGGGATACCTTTCTCGTCGTCGAGGCCGGAGTGCTCAAGGCGGGCGAGAAGCTGCGCACGCTGTTCGAACGGCGCAAGGACGTCGTCGCCATTCCCTGCTGGCCGGAGCGTGGGGCGGACCTCGCCGCCTCCATTGGCGCCATCCTGCGCGGCTTCGGTGTGACTGCCGAGCCCGAGGCAGCTGCCTGGCTCGCCGAGCATCTTGGCGAGGATCGTGGCATCACGAAGCGGGAATTGGAGAAGCTCGCGCTCTATGTCGGCGAGGGGGGGCGGGTGGACGTTGCGGCCTGCGAAGCGGTGGTGGGAGACCATGCCGGGCTCGGCGTGGAGGATGCGCTATTCGCCGCCACTGCAGGCGACGTAGCGCGCGCCGATCGCGCCCTGGCTGCAGCGTTCGCCGAGGGGGTGAGCAGTGTCGCTGTGGTGCGAGCCGCGATGCGTCACCTGCAGCGGCTCTCGCTCGCCTCTGCCGAGGGGCTCGCGCGCCTGCCGGCGAAGGAAGCCGCGCGTCGAGCCCGGCCGCCTGTGTTCTTCCGGCACGAACAGGACTTCGCCCGCGCCCTCTCGCGCTGGAGCAGCGAGCGCGCGGCCAAGGTCGCCGATCGCCTGTTCGCCGCCGAACTCGCGTGCAAGAGCACTGGCATGCCGGATGGGCTGATCGCGCGGCGGATGGTGCTGGAGATCGCGCTCGCCGCAGCGCATCGCTGAGGCTTCGATTGAGGCTCGGCAATGCGGCGCGATGCTGCGGCCGCCGCAATATGCTCCTTCCTCTGCCCGCCCTCATGGCAGGCGCGCTTCCTCGGGGCGCGGATCCGCAGGCGGGCGCGCGCGGGCTCAGCGCATCAGCACGTAGGTGCCGGGGGCGGGGCAGAGCGCTGGCAACCCCGTTTCCCCGGGCACGCGTGGCGCGACCCACGAACCGGTGTGGGCGGCGAGCCAATCAAACCACGCCCCCTACCAGGAGCCGGTGCGCGGTTCCGCCGCGGCCAGCCACGCATCTGGGTCGAGATGGGCCTCGCCCGGCCGGTGCGTGCGAATGCGATAGCGCCGCTGCGGATGGTCGGGCAGAGAGACGATGCCGGCATGGTGCCCGCCATGGGTCAGCACGAACGTGACCTTGCCCTCGGTCAGGTGGTGGAAGGCGAACACGCTGCGCCAGGGCGAGACGTGATCGGTTCCCGCGCCGACGACGAACAAAGGCGGGCGGATGTCGTTCGGCGAGACGGGGCGGTGCTCGACCATCCAACGGCCGGCGGCGAAGTCGTTGTCGAGAAAGAGGTGGCGCAGATACTCGCTGTGCATGCGCGCGGGCATGCGGGTGGCGTCCGCGTTCCACGCCATCAGGGTGGTCATCGGCGCGCGTTCGCCGAGAAGGTACTCGCGCCAGACGCGACCAGATCAGTTTGGCCGAGCGCAGCATGCGAAAAAAGGCGCCCGCCATCTGCCGCGCGTCCAGGGTGCCGGTGAGCGCTATCTGGTCCTCAAGCCAGGCGACCTCGCTCTCATCGATGAAAAGCGCAAGTTCGCCGGGCTGCGAGAAGTCGGTTTGCGCGGCGAGCAGGCCCAGTCGGCGGTAGTCGTCCATGCTGAGGTCGCGATCCTCTGCACCTGGGTTCTTCCAGGAGGTCGCGAACACGGTGAAGCCCTCTGCCACCAGGTGACGGATCAGCGAGTTGTGCGGCGAAGGGTCGTGGGTGAAATTTATGATGATCCAGTCCGGCACGATCAGCGCCGGTTCGGCCCGCACCTTGTCCGTTGTCGGCGCGTACTGGATCAGCGCGATCAGCCGGTTGCGGAAAATGACTTGGCCCGGCGTGCAGGCCACCGTCTCGCCGACGCGATAGGCCTCCCTGCTCACCGGAGCAAGGCCGGCGAGTGCGCGCGCTGCGTCTTCAACCGCGTGCTGCAGGCCTCGCCAAAAAGTGCGCCCGCCTTCGGCCAAGGTGCGTTCGAGGATTTCTGGAATGGTGGTGATCCAGTTCGGGGGGCGAGACGAGATCGAGCAGCTGGCGCACGACAAACGACACCACCTGCTCGAGGTGGTGCGCCACGCCACGCACGCTGTGGGTGGCCACGTGCCACCACTGCTGGGTGAGCAGGAAAGCCTGCGCGTGGAGGCTGAACGGCGGCACGTGCCAGCCGAGAGGGGCGAAGCGCGTATCGTTCGGCAGAGGCGCGATGCACGGTTCGGCCGCGGGGCCGAGCGCAGAGCGGGCGGCGTAGGTTGCCAGTCGCGCGGCCTTGGTCGCCGCTTTCACCCCGAACATGGCCTGGCGGCCGGGCGAGGCGGCGAGGTGGAGCCACCAGTCGGTGAAGGCGAGCACGATCGCATGCGGCGATACCTCCGCGGTGAGCCGGGCCGCTGCACCGCGCAGCACGCGGTCGAAGCCATCGCCCAGCTGAGCGCCTCGGCGGCCGGGCTGAGCGGGGTGGCGGCCGGTTCAGAGGGGCGGAAAGCGAAGTCATGCCGAAACTCCCCGTGACGAATGACGGAGGGGCACTGTTACCGCCGCGGTCGTTTGGAAGCGTGATCCAGAGGAAGGGCTGGCTGGTCTACGGGCAGCGTACGGGCGGCAGGGCAGGAACACACCACCGTACCGTTGCTCAGCCGGTTCAGTTGGGTCGGCTCGTCGCAGATGGGGCAGGCGCGCACTTCGCCGCGCCGCGGCGGCAGTGGCGTGGGCTCAGTCATGCGCGGCCCGGGTTCTGCCGGCTGCGATCGGGCAGCGGGGCGAGAGCGCGGATGCGCTCGGCGATCTCCATCGCCCCCTCCTGTTCGGCTAGAGCGGCGGCAGCGTCGCGGGCGGCGGTGAAGCCGGCCGCGTAACCGCTGTATGTCGCGCGATCCAAGGCCTGGGCGATTGCGCCTGCCAGATGGCGAACACCGGGCCGTGGGTGTTGGTTCGCCACGCCTCAGCTGCTCCCGGCCAACGCGTTCTCGGCGAGGCCGGCGAGCGCTGTCTTCGCTTCCTCACGCAGGTGTTCGATGCCGGCAAGTGCGGCCTCGGCATCCTCTTGCGCGGCTGCTTGTTCCACCGCCGCCGCTGCCGCGGCGAGGGCGACCAGGCCGTAGTTGGCCGCGCTGCCGCGCAAAGCGTGCGCTTCCTCGCGAACCACCGCGAGATCACCGCCCCGGGCAGCCTGCACGAGGGCGGCGAGGCGTGCCCGCACATCCTCGGCGCAGGCCTGGAGCAGCTCGCGGACCGTCTCCGGCTTCAAACCACGCGCGAGCGCGGCGAGGCGGGCGTGATCGATCACTGCGGCAGGTGCGGATGACTCCGAGGTGGGGCCCGGTTCCGCCGCTTGCTCGGCCGTCTCCGCCGGTCCAAGTTCCGCGAGCAAGGCCTCGCTCAGCATTCGCCCCGTCACCGGCTTGGCCAGAACGCCGTTCATTCCCGCCGCGAGGAACCGCTCGCGATCCCCGGCCATCACGTTGGCGGTGAGGGCGATGATGGGCACCCGTCCGGCGGGGGCGGGGAGCCGACGGATTTCCCGGGTGGCGGCAAGTCCGTCCATTTCGGGCATCATCACGTCCATGAACACAAGGTCGTAGGGACGCGCGGCGACCGCGTCCACCGCTTCGCGCCCGTTGCCGACCACATCCACGTGATGCCCTTCCTTGCGCAGCCAGGTGGCGGCGACGAGCTGATTGGCCGGGCTGTCTTCCACGACCAGCACACGCGCGCGACGGGCGCGGTGAAGCGGAGCGGGCTCGGTCTCCGTTTGGGGAACGGGCTGTGCCGCGGCAAGCGGAAGGATGAACCAAAACACTGCTCCGCCGCCTGGGCGGTCCTCGATGCCGATGCTGCCGCCAAGGAGCTCGACCAGCCGGCGGCAGATGGCGAGACCAAGCCCGGTGCCGCGAGGACGGCGCTGCCCGGCCGGTTCCATCTCGGCGAAGGGTTCGAACAGCTCGGATTTGCGTTCGGGCGCAACGCCGGGGCCGCGGTCGGCCACCGCGAACCGGACCGGCCAGGGCTCGCCCCGCCGCGGCACAGCCGCAAGCGTGATCTCGACCCGGATGTCGCCTGTCTCCGTGTGCTTGACGGCGTTCGAGAGCAAATTGAGGAGGATCTGGCGGATGCGGCCGGGATCGCTGCGCACGAAGCCCGGCACTTCGGGCGCGATGTCGACCTCGAGCGCGATCCCCTTCGCCAGGCAGGAGGGCCGGAATAGATCGACCACAGCGGAGACGACCGGGGCGAGAGCGAAGTCGGTCGGTTCCAGTGCGAGCCGACCGGCCTCGATCTTTGAAAGATCGAGAATGTCGTTGATGATGGCCAACAGGTGCTCGGCGCTGTCCCGCGCGGTCTCAACGTAGCGCTTCTGTTCGGCATCGAGCTTGGTGTCGGCAAGTAGGCCGAGGGTGCCGATGACGACGTTCATCGGCGTCCGGATCTCGTGGCTGACGATGGCGACGAAGTTCGATTTCGCTGCTGATGCCGCTTCCGCCAGTTCACGCCCGCGCCGCAGCTGCTCCTCCGCCTCGTGTCGCGCCGTGACATCGCGCAGGATGGCGACGAAGCCGCCGGCCGGCAGAGGCGAGGTGCGGGTCTCGATCACGCGCCCGTTCGGCCGCCTGCGCACCTCGGTCGTGTGCGTGCCCGCCCGCGCCTCGTCGAGCCGCCGTCGCAACTCGGCCTCAGTTCCCGCCTGTCCGAACTCGCCGGCCCCCGCCAGGGCGCGCAGAAGTTCCTCATACCGGGTGCCGACCCTGAGCAGCTGGGGTGATACGCCGAGCAGATCAGGCACCCGGTTGTTCCAGGTTACGAGGCGAAGGTTGCCGTCGACCACGATCACTCCATCCGCGAGGGCGGCGAGCGTGGTCTCGAGAAACTCGGTCTTGGCGTCGGCGAGGCGTTTCTCGCGGGCGAGCGCTGCGCCCTTCTCGGCCAACGCCCTGCTTTCGGTGGCAAGCTCTGCCTCGCGGATGCGCATGCGCCGCGCCTCCGCCCTAAGCCCAATAAGCGAGGCGAGCACGCCAAGCGCAAGCAGGGCCGCGATCGCGGCGGTTGCGGTGGCGGAGGGTGACAGGCCGGCGAGAACCGTCGGCGGAGTGTGCGCGACGGCCGCGATCAAGGGCAGGTCCGGCAGGTGGCGAAAGGCAACCAGTGTCTTCGCGCCTGCCCGGCTCTCTCTGAGGCCGACCACGCCTTCCGCGCGGGCACGCAGGCTGTCATACAACCCCTCCAGCACCAGAGGGGCGCCGACGGGGCCGAGGGCGGTCCCCATGGCGGCCAAAATCCAGCCATCGCTGCGGATCAGCACCGCCGTTGCACCTGCAGCGGCCACAGGATCTGGCAGGCGGCGGAACAGCGCGTCGGCGTCGATGTACGCGATGACCAGGCCACCGAAGGCTCCGCCTGGCCGCGTGATTCGACGAACGAGCGGCAAGGACATCTCGCCCGTGAGCGGGTCGCGGTTTGGCCGGCCGATCACGGCGCGACCGGGATCCAGCGTCAACACAGTCCGACCGATCTCGGTGAGATCGACCGCCATCCTGGCGGAGACGGTGCCCACGGAGGAGGCGAGGAAACGGCCGTCGCCGTCAACCACCGCGAGCGCGCGCACAACGGGTGAGGCACGGTCTGCGACCGCCCGAAGTGCGGCGGCATCGATCGCTTCCGCCCTGCCCCGGGCCTCGCGGGCAAGCTGTGCTGCCGCCTCATCGAGCGGTACGAGGTCGCGGCGGAGCTGCTCCTCGACGACAATCGCGGCAAGCCGGGCCCTTTTCGCGATCGCCTCTTCGGCCGCGGCGCGATCGCGCATGAGCTGCACGACCAACGCGACCAAGGCGAGGACGACGAGGAGAAGTCCGACCTTAGCGGCTCCGAACCGCGCGCCCCGACCGCCCATGTCAGCACCTGCCCCGACGCGGAACCTCGTGGTTGCCGTTACCGTCTTGTGCCCATAAGGTGCCGCTCAAATGCGTGAGCGGGCAAGGCTGACCAATGCCCGGGCGCGACTTCGTGTCAAATGGGGAATGAACTCATGGGCAAGATCCGCGTCAAGAACCCCATCGTGGAGATGGATGGCGATGAAATGACGCGCGTGATCTTGGCGTTCATCAAGCAGAAATTGATCCTACCCTATCTCGACATCGACCTGAAATACTATGACCTCGGGATCCAGAACCGGGACGCAACCGACGACCAAGTCACCGTCGAAGCGGCGCATGCGACGCGCGCATACGGCGTGGGGGTGAAATGCGCCACCATCACCCCCGATGAGGCGCGGGTGAAGGAATTCGGCCTGAAGAAGATGTGGAAGAGCCCAAATGGGACCATCCGCAATATCCTCGACGGCACGATCTTCCGCGAACCGATCATCTGCCGCAACGTTCCCCGCCTCGTACCGCACTGGGACAAGCCGATCATCGTCGGCCGCCATGCCTATGGCGACATCTACCGCGCGGCCGAGTTCCGCATCCCTGGCCCCGGCACCGTCACCATCACCTGGACGCCGCACGACGGCACGCCGGGGCTGGCGATGGAGGTGATCGACATGAAGGGGCCTGGGGTGGCCTTGGGCATGCACAACACCCGTGCTTCGATCGAGGGCTTCGCCCGCGCCTGCTTCAACTATGGGCTGATGCGCAAGATGCCCGTCTACCTTTCGACCAAGAACACCATCCTCAAGGCCTATGATGGGCTGTTCAAGGAAGTTTTCCAGGAGATCTTCGAGGCCGAGTTCAAGGAGCAATTTGACCGACATGGGCTCATCTACGAACATAGGCTCATCGATGACATGGTCGCCTGCATGCTGAAGTGGCGCGGTGGCTATGTTTGGGCCTGCAAGAACTATGATGGCGACGTCGAATCCGACATCGTCGCCCAGGGCTTCGGCAGCCTCGGGCTGATGACTTCGGTCCTGCTCACCCCCGACGGCACGTGCGTTGAGTCGGAGGCCGCGCACGGCACGGTGACGCGGCATTATCGGGAATACCAGGCTGGGCGCGAGACCTCGACCAACCCGATCGCCTCCATCTTCGCCTGGACGCGCGGGCTCTACTATCGCGGCAAGTTCGACGACACGCCGGAGGTGATGCGGTTCGCCGAGACGCTGGAGCGCGTGTGCATCGAGACCGTCGAGGCGGGCTTCATGACAAAGGACCTCGCGGTGCTGATTGGCCCGCAACAGCCCTGGCTAAATACCCAGGCCTTCCTCGACAAGATCGCAACCAACCTGCGCTCAGCCATGGCGGCGTGGGAGAGCAGGGCTGCAGCCGAGTGAGCCTATCGGGGATGTCGCGCCCCAAGCATGCTCCTCAGCGCCCGGCGAGGCGGCGGAAGATGGCGGCGTAGCGTTCTGCCGAGCCTCGCCAGGAGACGTCGAGCTGCATGGCATTCGCCTGCAGGCGGAGCCAGGTGTTGCGATCCTGGAACAGCCGGCTCGTGCGCCGGATCGCGGCGGCAAGGGCGTAGGCGGAGGAGGAAGCAAACATCACTCCCGTGCCCCAGCCCATGGAGAGGGCGGCGTCGTTCGCGTCAATCACGGTGTCGGCAAGACCTCCCGTGCGGGCGACGACGGGAATGGCGCCATAGCGCTGCGCAATGAGCTGGACGAGACCGCACGGTTCGAAGCGGGACGGAATCAGGACCGCATCCGCCCCGCCGTAGACGATGCGAGCCAGGGGTTCGGAATAGCCGACGAACACGCCGACCCTGCCGGGATGGGCCGCTTGCGCCGCTTCGCAGGCGGCGGAGAGTGCGGCCTCGCCCTGGCCGAGGATGACGAGCTGGGCCCCGCAGTCGAGCAAGGCGGGAAGCGCTTCGAGCACGAGGTCAATGCCCTTCTGCCAAGTCAGGCGGCCGATGAAGGCGAGCAGGGGCCCAACCCTGTTCCCATCGAGGGCAAATCGTTCCCCGACCAGGGCGGCATTGGCGGCGCGCGGGTATGGATCGTCGGCGGAAAACCGAGCGGCGAGATGCGGGTCGGTTGCCGGGTTCCATTCCTCGAGATCGATTCCGTTGCGGATACCAAACAAGACGTCCGTCCGCGCCCGCAACAGACCGTCAAGACCCATTCCGCCCTCGGGCGTGAGGATCTCCTCGGCATAGGTTGGAGAGACGGTGGAGAGCGCGTTCGCGTACCACAACCCCGCCTTGAGGAAGCCGACACCGCCGTGGAACTCCACCCCGTCGATGGCGAAGGCCGAAGCGGGAAGGCCGAGAAGCGAAAACAGATCCGCTGAGAACCGGCCCTGGAAGGCGAGATTGTGCACGGTGAACAGAGAGGGGAGGAGCGGTCCTTCGGTGTGCCGAAGATAGGCGGGCACCAGCCCCGCCTGCCAGTCGTGCGCATGCACCGCATCCACACCAAGCGCGTGCGCAAGCCGCGCCGCAGCCGCCCCGAGGGCGGCGAAGCGCAGGCCGTTGTCCGGCCAGTCCGTCCCGTCAGGCGCTAGATACGGATTGCCGGGACGGTCGAAGAGCTGGGGGGAGTCGAGGGCCAAAAGATCAAGCCCGCCCGCGCGGCCGCGGAGCACGCGCGCCGCGCCACCCGGCAGGTCCTGCCAGGCGGCGATCTCGTGGGCCCCCTCCAGCGCGTCGCACACCGCCGGATAGCCCGGTACCAGGGTGGTGACGGCCACATCCAACGGGGCGAGGGCAGCGGGTAAGGCGGCGACGACATCGGCAAGCCCGCCTGTTTTCACGAAAGGATAGATCTCGGAGGCGACGGCGAGCACGGAGAGAGTCACGACGACGCTCCGATCCGGTCGATCATGGACTGGGTGATCAGACAAATGCCGCGCGCGGTGCGGCGGAAGCGTCGCGCATCCTCCTCCGGGTCCTCACCGACGACGAGGCCGGGCGGGATGCGCACGCCGCGATCGACAACGACGTGAGAAAGACGTGCATGCCGCCCAATATCGACCTGCGGCAGCACGACTGCTCCTGATAGCCGCGCATAGGAGTGGACGTGCACACCGGTAAACAGGAGTGAGCGGTGGACGGAGGCGCCGGAGATGATGCAGCCGCCCGAGACGAGCGAGGAGATGGCCTGGCCGCGGCGCCCTTCCTCGTCGTGCACGAACTTGGCTGGCGGCACCACTTCGGCGTAAGTCCAGATCGGCCAGTTCTGGTCGTAAAGGTCGAGATCGGGCACGACGTCAGTGAGGTCGATGTTCGCCTCCCAATAGGCATCGATCGTGCCGACGTCGCGCCAGTACGGGGTGGCCTCGTCACGCGAACGCACGCAGGAGCGTTCAAAGGCATGGGCGTATGCTCGCCCCTGCCGCACGATCCGGGGGATCAGGTCGCGGCCGAAATCGTGCGAGGAGGTTTCGTCCGCCGCATCCTGCCTCAGCACGTCGAACAGATAGCCCGTGTCGAAGACGTAGATGCCCATCGAGGCGAGCGCGAGATCGGGGGCGCCCGGCATGTGCGGCGGATCGGCCGGCTTCTCGACGAAGTCGATGATGCGCCCGGTGCTGTCGACCGCCATCACGCCGAGAGCGGTCGCCTCCGTGCGCGGCACGGCGATGCAGGCGACCGTCACTTCCGACCCCGAGCGCACATGCTCTTGCAACATCACCTCGTAGTCCATCTTGTAGACGTGATCGCCGGCCAGAATGACGACGTGGCGCGGCGCGTGGTCGGCGATGATGTCGATGTTCTGGAACACGGCATCCGCCGTGCCGCGGTACCAGAGGTGTTCGGACACGCGCTGCGAGGCAGGCAGGATGTCGAAACTTTCATTGCGTTCGGGGCGGAAGAAGGTCCAGCCCCGCTGCAGGTGGCGGATCAGGCTGTGCGCCTTGTACTGGGTGGCGACCGCGATGCGGCGGATGCCGGAGTTGAGCGCGTTGGAGAGGGCGAAGTCGATGATGCGCGACTTGCCGGCAAAAAACACCGCCGGTTTGGCGCGACGATCCGTCAGTTCCATCAGCCGCGACCCACGCCCGCCTGCGAGCACGAAGGCCATAGCGGTGCGCGCGAGCGGCCCTGGCCTCGTCTCGCGTTCCTGCGCCATGCCCATCCTTCCCTGACCCTCTCGGTGCGGGCGCAATGCTAGCGCGATCCATCGCGGAGCCGGCAAGAGCCGCCGCGACGTGCCCTCAAGCGGCGTCTATGGGCAAGGCCGGGCGCGACGGTTCAGCAGTGGGGCCAAGGCGGCATGGCAGCGGGATGTCCCACACTTTGGCGGCGTATTCCGCGATCGCGCGGTCGGCTGAGAACCAGCCCATGGCGGCGATGTTAGAGATCACAGCACGCTGCCACCCAGCCTGGTTGCGCCACAGCGCGTCCGCCGCCCGTTGCGCCGCCCAATAGGATTCGAAATCGGCTGCCAGCATGAAGCGGTCCTCACCGCGGATGGAATCGACCAGCACGTGATAGCGTGCCGGATCGTCCGGCGACCAAGCACCGCCGGCGAGCGCTTCTAGGACCGCGCCCAGACGAGGCGACTTCGCGATTTCCGCCGCCCCGCCAACCCACTGCGCCCGACGCGCCGTCACCTCCTCCGCGGAAAGGCCGAACAGGAACATGTTCTCTTCGCCGATGCGCTCGGCCATCTCCACCGTGGCGCCGTCTCGGGTGCCGATGGTGAGCGCGCCGTTGAGCGCGAGCTTCATATTGCCGGTACCGGAGGCCTCCATCCCGGCGGTGGAGATCTGCTCCGAAAGATCGGCCGCCGGAATGACCGCCTCGGCAATGGAAACATTGTAGTTCGGAATGAACACGACCTTCAGCAGGTCGCGCACGACGGGGTCGTCAGCCACCTTGCGCGCAACGTCATGGACGAGACGGATGATCAGTTTCGCCCGCCAGTAGGAGGCGGCTGCCTTGCCGGAGAAGATCTTCACCCTCGGCACCCAGCTGGCGGCAGGATCTGCTTTGATCGCCTCGTAAAGCGCGATCGTCTCAAGCAGGTTCAACAGCTGCCGCTTATACTCGTGGATGCGCTTGATGTGCACGTCGAATAGTGCGGCGGGATCGAGACGCACGCCAAGGTCGCGCTTGATCATGTCGGCGAGCGCTTGCTTGTTACGCCTCTTCACCGCGGCCATCGCCGCCTGCAGCCCGGCATCGTCCGCCCGCGAGCGCAGAGCCTCGAGCGCTTCGGCCTCGTCGCGGAAGCGAGGGCCGATCGTCTGTTCAATCAGTTGGGCGAGCGGCCGATTCGCCTGGAACAACCAGCGTCGGAACGAGATACCGTTGGTGATGCCGATGATGCGCCCCGGCGCGATGCGATCGAGGTCGTGGAACACCGTGCGGCGCAGCAGGTCCGTATGCAGGGCGGACACGCCATTGGTGCAGTGCGAGCCAATGAAGGCGAGGTGCACCATGCGCACGCGGCGCTCCATGTTCTCGTGGATCAGCGAGACCGAGGCGACGAGGCGATCGTCTTTTGGGAAGCGAGTGCGCACCTCCTCGAGATGGCGGGCATTGATCAGGTAGATGATCTGCATGTGCCGCGGCAGCACCTTCTCCATCAGCCACACGGGCCAGGATTCGAGGGCCTCTGGCAGCAGCGTATGGTTGGTGTAGGCGATGGTGCGGCGGGTGATGTCCCAGGCATCGTCCCACGCGACACCATGCTGGTCGATGCACAGACGCATCAGTTCCGCCACGGCAATCGCAGGATGGGTGTCGTTCAGCTGGATCGCCACCTTGTCAGGGAGAGAGGAGAGGTCCTGATAGACGCGGAGGTGGCGTCGGATCAGGTCCTGCAGCGCGGCGGAGGCGAAGAAGTATTGCTGGCGCAGGCGCAACTCCTGTCCTGCCGTGGTCTCATCGCCGGGATAGAGAACCTTGCTGATCGATTCGAGCCTCGCCCGATGCGCGATCGCGCCGACATGGTCGCCCTTATTGAAGGCCTCGAGCAGCAGCGGGTCGGGAGCGCGGGCAGACCACAACCTAAGCGTGCTCATCGACCGCCCGCGCCAGCCGACGATCGGCGTGTCGTAGGCGACGGCGAACACTGTCTCCGCCGGCTGCCAGCGATGCGGACCGAGCGGGTCGGGCCCAAGGGGCACAGCCGAACCGCCGAATCCGATCTCGTGCGCGATCTCGGGCTTGGCGAATTCCCACGGGTTGCCGCACGCAAGCCAATCCTCGGGATATTCATGCTGCCAGCCATCCGCAATCACCTGGCGGAATAGACCGTGATCGTACCGGATACCGTAGCCAAACGCGGGAATCCCCAATGATGCCATGCTCTCGAGGAAGCAAGCCGCAAGGCGCCCGAGACCGCCATTCCCCAGTGCGGCATCGGGCTCAGCTTGACGCATGCGTTCGAGGGTCACGCCAAGTGGGGCAAGGGCATCGTTAACGGCCTCGGTGAGACCAAGATTGTCGATGCTGTCGCGCAACAGCCGCCCGATCATGAACTCAAGGCTGAGGTAATAGACTTGCTTGGCCCCGGTTTCGTAGGCGAGGCGGTTGGTGGCGATCCAGCGGTCGACAAAGCGTTCGCGGATGGCAAGCGCGGTGGCAACGAACCAGGCGTGATCGGATGCCGATTGGCTGGAGCGGCCGAGATCATAGGTCAGCTTGCGCACGATCGCGGCGCGCAAGGTCGAGGGGTCAATCGAGGCCGTCGCGGCCGGGGTGGTCAGCGTGTCCACAAAGCCTCCATGGCCATCGTTATGGCACTGTCCGCTGCGTCGCTGCGCTGCAACGGCGGCATGATAGCCCTAGCCGCGTGAAAGGGCGACGATTTTGCTCTTATCTCAGCGCGCAGACGTGACAACAGCGCCGAGCAGCATGGCGGCATGAGCGGGCACGGCAAGCATGCCCGGCACTGGAGCAGATGCATCGGGATCCGTCTCGCTGGCGCTGTCGACCAGAACGCGCCATGGGAGAGGAGGGGGCGGCAGGCGGACGGTGCTCTCGTATTCGCTGCCATTGAGGATGAGCAGCGTGGCCTGTACAACCCCGCCCTCCTTTCGCGCCAGCCGGCGTAGCACGATCACGTGCCCCGGTTGCTGCCATGCCCGCGGTGTCATCGGCCGTCCCTCCGCGTCGAACCAGGCGATGTCGGCCAGCCCAGGCAGTGGCTCGTCCGTGCCGTGCAGGAAGAGCGGAGGGCGTAGGGGAGCCCACTCGGCGCGGAGCGCGATCAGCCGTGCCACGAAGCGGTGCAACGCGACGGCGTCGGGAAGGGCGGCGCGGTCCCAATCGAGCCAGCCCGTCTCATTGTCTTGGCAGTAGGCGTTGTTGTTGCCTCTCTGCGTGCGACGCACCTCGTCGCCGGCCAGCAGCATCGGCGTGCCTGCGGCGGTGATGAGGGTGGTGAGGAGGGCGCGGGCGATTGCGCGGCGGCGGGCGTCGATGGCGGGGTCATCCGTTTCTCCCTCTACGCCCCAGTTGCGGCTGAAATTGGCGTCCCGACCGTCGCGATTGTCCTCGCCATTCGCCTCGTTGTGTTTGCGTTCGTAGGCGGTCAGGTCGAACAGGGTGAAGCCGTCATGCGCGGTGATGAAGGTCACGCTCGCCCAGGGGCGGCGGCCGGCGCGGTCGAAGAGGTCGGCCGAGCCGGCGAGGCGGGCGGCAAATTCGGGGCGAATGTGCGCGTCGCCCGCCCAGAAGCGGCGGGCGGAGTCGCGGAAGCGGTCGTTCCACTCCGCAAGCCCGGGCGGGAAACGGCCCAACGCATAGCCGCCGGGTCCGAGGTCCCAGGGCTCGACGATCAATTTCAGGGTCGACAGGAGAGGGTCCTGGCGCAGGGCGGAGAGGAAGGCGCCGCAGGCGTCGAAAGCCCCGTCGCGGCCGCGCGCGAGGGTGGCGCCGAGGTCGAAGCGGAAACCGTCGATGCCGTAGCTTGTCGCCCAGTGGCGGAGGCAATCGAGCGCCCAGTGCAAGACGCGCGGGTGTGAAAGGTTGAGCGTGTTGCCGCAGCCCGTGTCGTTGATGTAACGGGCGCGGTCCGCATGGTCGAGCCGGTAATACGAGGCGTTGTCGAGCCCCCTCCAGGAGAGGGTGGGGCCGCGATGGTCTCCCTCGCCTGTGTGGTTGAGCACAATGTCGAGGATGACCTCGATGCCGGCTGCATGCAGGGCGCGGACGGTGGCGCGAAACGCTGCCCGGTCCTCCGAAGCAGGCAGGTAGCGGTTTTCGGGGGCGAAATGGCAGAGCGTCTGGTACCCCCAATAGTTGACCAACCCACGCTCGACCAGGAACCGGTCGTGCAGGATGGCCTGCACGGGCAAAAGTTCAATGGCGGTCACGCCGAGCCCCGTCAGGTGGTCGAGGATCGCGGGGTGGGCGAGAGCGGCGATGGTGCCGCGCAGAGGCTCCGGGACGGCGGGGTGGCGGATGGTCAGCCCCCGCACATGCGCTTCATAGATCACGGTGCGGTCCCAGCCGGTGCGCGGGCGGTCGTCGGGGGCGGGGGCGTCGGCCACCACCACCGCCTTCGGCACGAAAGGGGCGCTGTCGCGCTCATCAGGTTCCCGCTCGCCACCCGCGAGCGCGTCGTGCCAGCGCAAAGCCCCGCGCAGCTGGCGCGCACAGGGATCGATTAAGAGCTTGGCGGGGTTGAAGCGATGCCCGGCGGCAGGGTCGAAGGGCCCATGCGCGCGCAGCCCGTAAACGAGCCCGGGGCCCGCGCCCGGCAGGTAGCCGTGCCAGACCTCGTCCGTCCATTCGGGCAGGGCAAGGCGCGCCAGTTCGCGCTCGCCCCGCTCGTCGAACAGGCAGAGCTCGACCTTCGTCGCATGGGCGGAGAAGACGGCGATGTTTACGCCTGCGCCGTCCCAGCTGGCGCCGAGCGGCCAGGGGCGGCCGGGGAGCAGGCGGTCGGGAAAGGGAGAGGACATGCGCCCAAGTTCACGCGGGCGGGCGTGGGCGCGCAACGCTGCATGGTGTACGGCCGGACGCTGCCCATATCGCGGCTATGGAGCCGATCGCCCTCTACGTGCACTGGCCCTTCTGCCTTTCGCGCTGCCCCTACTGCGACTTCAACGCCCATGTGCGCGAGCGCCTCGACGAGGCGCGCTTCCGCCGCGCTGTGCTGGCCGACCTCGCCTTCGAGGCGGCGCGGGTGGGCGCGAGGCGGCTCGTCTCGCTGTTCTTCGGCGGTGGCACGCCGTCCTTGATGTCGCCCGAGACGGTGGCGGCGATCATCGACGCCGCGCGCGCGACCTTTCCGCCCGAGGGCGAACCCGAGATCACGCTCGAGGCGAACCCGAGCTCGGTCGAGGTCGCAAGGCTGCGCGGGTACCGAGAGGCGGGGGTGAACCGGATCTCGCTCGGCGTCCAGGCTTTGGACGATGCCGCTCTCGCCTTCCTCGGTCGTCGACACTCGGCGGCGGAGGCGCTCGCTGCACTCGACATTGCGCGGGCGATCTTTCCTCGCGTCTCGTTCGACCTGATCTATGCTCGTCCGGGCCAGACCGAGGGCGCTTGGCGGGCGGAATTGCGTACTGCTCTGGCGTTCGGGCTCGACCACCTCTCGCTCTACCAGCTGACGATCGAACCGGCCACGCCCTTCGCGCTGGCCCATGCGCGGGGCGAGATCGCGCTGCCCGACGATGCCACCCAGGCTGTGCTTCTGGCCGCAACTGAGGAGGAGGCAGGGCGGGTGGGGCTCTCCTTCTATGAGGTGTCGAACTGCGCTCGGCCCGGGGCGGAGAGCCGGCACAACCTCGCCTATTGGCGCTACGAGCCCTATCTTGGGGTGGGGCCCGGCGCGCATGGGCGAGTGCCGGTCGGCCACGGCTTGGTCGCGACGCGACGCGTCCGCGCCCCAGAGGCTTGGCTGGAGCGGGTTGAGCGGCACGGGCACGGGGTGGCGGAGGAGGAGGTGCTCGATCCGCCGACCAGAGCGCGCGAGGCGCTGCTGATGGGGCTGAGGCTCGCCGAGGGGGTGGAGGCGCAGGCATTCCGCGCCCGCACGGGGGTGGCGCTCGAGGAGGCGATCGACCCGCGTGGCCTCGCCCTCGCGTACGCCGAGGGCTGGGTGGAGAGGCGTCTTGATGGCGTGCTCGCCACCACGGCGGCGGGGCGGCTTAGGCTGGACGCGCTGCTGCCTTTGCTCGTGCGCTGAACGGTCAGGCGACGGCGGCCTGGTCCCGTGCTGCCCGTAGCACGGTAGCGAAGGCGGCGCGGGCGGTCGTGGCCGGGGCTGGCGAGCCCGATGCGAGGGCAACCACGATCGCCCCGTCCATCAGCAGGATGAAGGTCTCGACCAGGGCGGCGGGGTCTGGCACGCCCGCCTCGCGGGCGAGGCTGAGCAGGACGGGCGAGAGGCGGGCCTTGTGGGCGGCGGCGACACGGCGTGGCGCTTCGCCGGCGGCGGGGCCCTCGCCGATCGCGTTCAGGATCGGGCAGCCGCGGAAACCGGGGGAACGGAACCATTCGCCGAGGATGTCGAAGCCGGCGAGCAAACGCTCCTCGGCCCGGCCCGGGGTTTCGGTGAGACGGGCGGCGAACCAGGCGCTCCAGCGGCGGCTGTGGCGGTCAAGCACCGCTTCGACGAGCGCCTCCTTCGACCCGAAGAGGCGATAGAGGGTGGCCTTTGCGACGTCTGCCTCGGCGAGGATGGCCTCGATTCCGGTGCCGGAGACCCCGCGGGCGCAGATCAGACGTTCCGCGGCGGCGAGCAGTCGGGCGCGGGCTTCCTCTGTGCGGCTGAGCACGGGGCCCGGCTTGCCGTCGATCGTTTGCGGAATGGTCGATTCCTGTGCAGAGGGCGCGTCGATTCGAGGCATGTGCCGCATGCGCTAGCAGCCCTGATTGGGGTTGAGAAGGCTGAGTGCGCCGATCTCCGGTCGGAGAGGTGTGGCACGCCCCTTGCTAGCTTCAAGACTGACCAGTCTGTATGTTTTTTGGTGGGGAAAATGATTTGTACGTTCGCTGATGGCGTTGTATCCAAAACCACAGAATTCTCTTTCGGTCCAGCCGTCGCAGCCGGCACACCATGACCCAACGCGGCAGAGGCGCCCACGTCCAGATCGACGCCCTGTCGCACCGCTACCGGCGCGGCTCAGGCCCCGTGCTTGCCGATATCTCGCTCGAAATCGCTCCCGGCAGTCGCGTCGCCCTGATCGGCCGCTCCGGCTGCGGCAAATCCACCCTACTCCACCTCATCGCC
>CALFVI010000002.1 GCA_937928775.1 uncultured Elioraea sp.
CAGCTACCGATCGTCGCCTTGGTAGGCCGTTACCCCACCAACTAGCTAATCGGACGCGGGCCGATCTCCGGGCGCCTTGCGGCTTTGGTCCGCAGACATCATGCGGTATTAGCCCTAGTTTCCCAGGGTTATCCCCCACCCGAAGGCACGTTCCCACGCGTTACTCACCCGTCCGCCGCTCCCCTTGCGGGGCGCACGACTTGCATGTGTTAGGCCTGCCGCCAGCGTTCGCTCTGAGCCAGGATCAAACTCTCAGGTTCATCTGAACCGCGGCCCAAAGGCCGCCGTCCGATGAGACGGAGGTCTGCCCATGGACTTGCCGGCAACCGCCGCCTTCCGGCGACGACTGCCCGCACTCGGCATCCTTGGCATCGTGGCGATGCACCGAACGGCTCCACGGTCAGACTTCCGTGCGCGCCTTCGCCCCAACAGGGCGAACGCCACCGAAGTCGCAGGCGCCGCCGACGCATCCCTTCCTCTCGCGATCAACCTGTCAAAGAACGAGAGCCGACGCCATTTTTGTCCGCCGCCACCCGCACCATCTCGGGCCGGCCGACCCTATCCCCGTCGGCGAGCCGCGGCTTATACGCAGTGGGGCCGGACTTGTCAAACGTCTTTTTCACGCCGCTGTACGCCGCCCGCCGGATCGCCGCAGCAGGAGCCAAGCCCCTCGCATTTCAAGGCTTTCCGGACCGCGAGGGGCACCAGCGAGCGGCGCCCGCACCGAGCACGCCCTGACCGCAGCCGCCGGCATAGCGGCCATGCACACCGCGCTTGACGCGACGCGTGCCGGTCGGGCAGCGTCCGGCTTGTTCTCTACAACCGCGCCGGTCCCGGCGCGCGGAGCCCATGCCCCAGCACCCAACGCACGCCCTCGCCCTAGCCCTCGCCCTCCTCATTGCTCTCAACGCCCGCGCCGAGGGTCTCGGCCCGGCGGAAGCAGGCCTGGCCAAGCCTGTGCTAGCGCCCGACCCGCAGGCCGAAGCGGAGAGCGAAAGCCACGATGCCGGGCAGATCGTGCTGACCGTAAGCGCCGGCGACACTCTCGCCGGCCTACTCGCTTCGGCGGGTATCGCGCCGGCAGACATCGCTGCCGCCACCGCCGCGCTACGCCCGCATCTGCCGCCCCGGGCTCTCCGCCCCGGCCAAGAGCTCGCGCTTGAGACCGACGCTGCCGACGCTACCCGCCTCATGTCACTCCAACTCCACCTCGACCCGCTGCGCCGCCTCCGCCTTGCGCGTAGCGCGACCGGCACGTTCCACGGCGCGATCGAAACCCTCCCCGCAGTCCGCCATCTCGTCCGCGCCGACGGCGAAATCCGCGCGAGCCTCTATGCCGACCTGCGCGCCGCCGGGCTTCCCTCCGCCGCCATTCTCTCCCTCATCCGCGGCCTCTCGCACACAGTCGACCTGCAGCGCGACCTCCGTGCGGGCGACCGCTTCACCGTGCTGTTTGAACGCTTCCGGTCGCCCGACGGCGCCCTCCTCAAGGAGGGGAGCGCGCTGTTTCTCGACCTCGCCCTCGCCGACCGACGCCTGCGCATCTGGCGCCACACCCGCGCCGACGGCACTACCGACTGGTTTGACGAGCGCGGCCAGTCTCTGCGCCGCGCGCTTCTCCGCACGCCGCTTGATGGGGCGCGCATCACCTCGGGCTTCGGCATGCGCACACACCCGATTCTGGGCTTTGATCGTCACCATCGCGGTGTCGATTTCGCCGCCCCCGCCGGCACGCCCGTCTTCGCCGCCGGCGACGGCACCGTCACCTTCGCTGGCTGGCGCGGCGACTATGGCCGGACGGTCATGATCCGCCACGCCGGCGGGTTCGATACGCTCTACGCCCACCTTTCCGCCATCACCGTTCGGCCGGGGGCGCGCGTGCGACAGGGCCAGGTGATCGGACGCGTGGGCAGCACAGGGCTCGCCACCGGGCCGCATCTCCATTTCGAGGTGCACCGCAACCGCGTCGCGATCGATCCGCGCGCGATCAGACGCCTGCCCGGCCAGAGGCTGGAGGGAACGGAGCTCGCTCGCTTCCACGCGCATCGCGCACGCACCGAAGCGCAGCTCGCGGCACTTGCCGAACAGCTCGAACTCGCCGCTGCCGACTAAGCTAGCCGCGCCTCCTCTCTTGCCTCACGCCTCCGCCCGGCGGGCGAGAAACCAGCCCACCGCCGAACCGAGCCCGCACAGCGCCATCACCCACGGCATCGGCAAGGCGGCGGTGAGGGCGGCCGCCGCCGCGCCGCAGAAGATCTGGAACGCTCCGGCAAGTGACGCGGCCGCCCCGGCGCGATCGCGAAACGGCGCGAGCGCCACCGCGAAAGCAGCCGGCAGAGCGAAACCCAAGCCAAGCACGAACACGAGCATGGTCACGTTCACGGCGTGCTTGCCGAACAAGCCCAACGGCTCGAGCGTGGCCATGCCCACCCCGCCCGCGACCATCATCGCCACCCCAAGCGCGAGCGCCCGCGCCGACGTGCCGCGCTTCATCAGCGCCCGCGCCGCCGCCCCTCCTGCCACCACGCCCCCCACTGCAATCAGCGGATAGAGCGCGTAGGCCACGGGGGTCAGCCCGAACACCTCGATGTAGAGCATCGGGCTGCCCGCGCCGAAGGCGAACAGGCCGCCCATCGCTCCGCCGGCAACTATGGCGGGCGGGCGGAACCGTGCATCCGCCCAAAGCACGCGATAGGCCCGGATCACCGCGCCGAGCCCGAGCTGGTCGGTCGGTGCGCGGTTCGTTTCTGGCAGGCGCGCAAGCCCCCAAACCACCACCACAGCGGCGAGGGCCGAGGACAGCCAAAACCCAGCTCGCCACGACCAGGCTTGCTCGAGCAGCGCCCCAATCAGCGGCGCAAACGCAGGCACCGCCGCAATCGCCATCGACAGCCCGGCCATGCCGCGACCGAGCGCGTTCCCCTCCCGCCCGTCGCGCAAGCTGGCCCGCGCAATGACAAGCCCTGCCGCCCCTCCCACGGCCTGCAGCACGCGGCCCGCGAGCAGAACCGCAAACGACGGCGCCGAGGCGCAAACGACACTGCCGGCGGCAAAGACGCCGAGGGCCCACAGCACGACGGGACGCCGCCCGTAGCGATCGGACAGCGGGCCCCACACCAGCTGCGCCGGGGCGAAGGCGGCGAGGAAGACGGCGATGACGAGTTCCGCCGCGCCAACCCCGAAGCTCGTGCCGATCGCAGGCAGAGACGGCAGAGGCATGTTGGCCGCCACTTGGCCGATGGCGGCGACAGCGGCGAGCAAGCCAAAGGGGACAGCCGGCACGGCTGGGCTTGCCGCCCCCGCCAGCCTGACCATGTTTGGCGTTCCCTCCATCCACCCCACCTTCGCGACCTCGAAGCGCTCCGTCAACGCGGCGAGCGCGCGCTCGTTTGACGCTGCGCCGCAACAGGCGTAACATTCTGGCAAACAGGAGGAAGGGCGCGAGGCGAGAGGTGGTTAGCCCGCGCCCTTTTTCTATCAGTGGAGGTCGCCACGCGCATGGATGCCCGCGATGCCCTCATGGTGGGCACAGACAGCACCGGCAAGCCGGTGCGTCGCCCGCTCAGCCCGCATCTGCAGATCTATCGTCCGCAGATCACCTCGGTGCTCTCGATCATGCATCGCGCCACTGGCGTAGCGCTCGCCATTGGCATGGGCCTTCTCGTCTCCTGGCTGCTCGCTCTCGCCGAGGGTCCGGCGGCCTTCGCCGAGGCTCAGGCCTTCTTCGCCTCTGCGCTTGGGCGGCTGATGCTGTTCGGCTGGACCTTGGCGCTCTTCTATCACTTCTGTAACGGAATTCGCCACCTGGTGTGGGATGCTGGATACGGGTTCGGCCTTGAGACGGTGACAAAGAGCGGGTGGCTGACGGTGGCTTCTGCCTTCGTGCTCACCCTCGCCGCCTGGGGTGTCGGCTACGCCACCTTGGCCCGGTGACGAGGATGACGACAGAGAACATCAGGCGCGTTTCGCTGCGCTCCGCCTTGGGGCGGGCACGCGGGCTCGGTTCGGCGAAGGAAGGCGTGACGCATTGGTGGGCGCAGCGCGTCACCGCGCTCGCCCTCGTCCCCCTCACGCTGTGGTTCGTCGTTTCGGTGGTGGCGCTCACGGGGGCTTCGCATGGCGAGGCTGTCGCCTGGCTTTCCCGCCCGCACAACGCGGTGCTGATGCTGGCGCTGATCGGCGCCTCATTCTGGCATGCCGCGCTGGGTTTGCAGGTGGTGATCGAAGACTACATCCGAAGCGAGGGGGCGCGGCTGGCCTGTGTGCTCGCGGCGAAGGGGGCGATGCTGCTGATGGGCCTGTTCGCCGCGTTCGCGGTGCTAAAGGTCGCGCTCTGAGTCGGGTCGGATCGAGGAACGGACAGAGATGAACGTGATCAGCAGCCCCTCGCGCGGGGCCTATCGCATCGTCGACCACACCTACGACGTGGTGGTGGTCGGCGCGGGCGGGGCGGGGCTGCGCGCCGCCTTAGGCCTCGGCATGGCGGGGCTCAACGCCGCCTGCGTGAGCAAGGTGTTTCCCACACGCAGCCACACCGTGGCCGCGCAGGGCGGCATCGGCGCCGCACTCGGCAACATGGGTGAGGATGATTGGCGCTGGCACATGTACGACACCGTCAAGGGGTCGGACTGGCTCGGCGATCAGGACGCAATCGAGTATATGTGTCGGGAGGCGATCCCGGCCGTTCTCGAGCTCGAGCATTTCGGCGTCCCCTTCAGCCGCACCGAGGATGGCCGTATTTATCAGCGGCCTTTCGGCGGGCATCAGACGCACTTTGGCAAGGCCCCGGCCTACCGCGCGTGCGCCGCAGCGGATCGCACCGGCCACGCCATCCTGCACACGCTTTATCAGCAGTGCCTGAAACACAATCTCCAGTTTTTTGTTGAATATTTCGCTCTCGACTTGATCATGGACGACGAGGGCACCTGCCGCGGCGTGATTGCCTGGTGCCTCGAGGACGGGACTATCCATCGCTTCCGCGCATCCCTCACCATCCTCGCCACAGGCGGCTACGGGCGGGCGTGGTTCTCCTGCACCTCGGCCCACACCTGCACCGGTGATGGCAATGCGATGGTCCTGCGCGCTGGGCTTCCCATCCAGGATGCCGAGTTTGTGCAGTTCCACCCAACGGGCATCTACGGCGCGGGCTGCCTGATCACTGAGGGCGTGCGCGGCGAAGGCGGCTACCTCACCAACTCCGAGGGCGAGCGCTTCATGGAGCGGTATGCGCCGACCGCAAAGGACCTCGCCTCGCGCGATGTCGTCTCCCGCGCGATGATGATCGAGATCCGCGAAGGCCGCGGCTGCGGGCCGCACAAGGACCATGTTCTTTTGCACCTCGAACATCTCGGCGCCGATCTGATCGCCGAACGCCTGCCCGGCATTGCCGAGACGGCGAAGATCTTCGCCGGGGTTGACGTGACCCGCGAGCCAATCCCGGTTCTGCCCACAGTGCACTACAACATGGGCGGCATTCCGACGAACTGGCGCACCGAGGTGATCACGCGCGGGCCGGACGGCGACCGCATCGTGCCGGGGCTGATGGCGATCGGCGAAGCCGCCTGCGTCTCGGTGCATGGCGCCAACCGACTGGGCACGAATTCGCTGCTCGACCTCGTCGTCTTCGGTCGCGCCGCCGCGCAGCGCGCCGCCGAGCTCGTCAAGCCCGGCCAGAGCCAGCCCCCCCTGCCGCCGCGTGCCGGCGAACGGGCGCTCGATCGGCTGGACCGCACGCGCCACGCCTCGGGCAATGCCACCACAGGCGAACTGAGGCTCGCCATGCAGCGTACGATGCAGAACCATGCCGCGGTATTCCGCAACTCCGTCTCGCTCGCCGAAGGCGTGGAGAAGATGCGCGGGCACTGGCGCAGCCTCGCGGACCTGCGGGTCGAGGACCGCAGCCTCATCTGGAATACCGATCTCGTCGAAGCGCTCGAGCTTGAAAACCTGATGGCGAATGCGATGGTGACCATGGTCTCGGCCGAGGCTCGGCACGAAAGCCGTGGAGCGCACGCGCACGAGGACTATCCCGAGCGAGACGACGTGAACTGGCTCAAGCACACGCTCGCCTGGTGCGACGAGACCGGAACGGTGCGGCTCGACTATCGCCCGGTCACGCTTACACCTCTCACCAACGAGGTGCAGAGCTTCCCGCCGAAGGTGCGCGTCTACTGAGGCGGGTGGAGACCAACCATGGCCAAGTTCACCCTTCCCGCCAACTCCCGCCTGCGCGAAGGCAAGCGCTTCCCGGCTCCTTCTGGGGCGCGCCGGGTAAAAGAGTTCCGCATCTATCGCTGGAACCCCGATGCGCCCGAAAATCCCCGCCTCGACACCTACGCGATCGACCTCGATGCCTGCGGGCCGATGGTTCTCGACGCCCTGATCAAGATCAAAAACGAGATCGATCCCACCCTCGCCTGCCGCCGCTCCTGCCGCGAAGGCATTTGCGGCTCCTGCGCGATGAACATCGACGGCACCAACACGCTCGCCTGCCTCAAGCCGATCGAGGAGGTGAAAGGCGCAGTGCGCATCACGCCTCTGCCTCATATGCCAGTCATTAAGGACCTGGTGCCCGATCTGTCGCAGGCCTACGCCCAGCTCCGCTCGATCGAGCCATGGCTGAAGGCCGACACGCCACCGCCCCCTGACTCGGAGCGGCTGCAGAGCAAGGAGGAGAGGGCGAAGCTCGATGGGCTCTGGGAGTGCATCCTGTGCTTCTGCTGTTCCACCTCCTGCCCCTCCTACTGGTGGAATGGAGATCGTTTCCTCGGCCCGGCCATCCTGCTGCAGGCCTATCGGTGGGTGGCGGACTCGCGAGATGAGGCGACGGGCGAACGGCTCGATGCGCTCGAGGACCCGTTCAAGCTCTATCGGTGCCACACCATCATGAACTGCACGAAGACCTGCCCGAAGGGCCTCAACCCGGCGAAAGCGATCGCCGAGTTGAAGAAGCTGATGGTAGAACGCCGCAGCTGAGGGCTCGGGCTTCGCCGCAGAGCGGCCCAGCCAGCTGCCGGCAGACGCTGCACCGCGCCTCGCGCGTTTTGTCGTTCCCCTCCGCCTCCAGCTTGTGCTTTGCTCAGGCCGTTACGGGGGAGGAACGCTGATGGCCTATCCGTTGCCGAGAGTCGAAGGGATCGGGCCCCATCACGCCACGCGACTGGCGGAAGCGGGGCTGCGCACGACCGACGACCTGCTTGAGGCAGCGGCCCGTCCGAAGGGGCGGGCGGATCTCGCCGCAAAGACCGGGATCAGCGAACGCTTGATCCTGAAATGGGCAAACCGGGCCGACCTGATGCGGGTGAAGGGACTTGGCAAGGAACTCGTCAGCCTGCTCGAGGCCGTCGGTGTCAATACGGTACCGGAATTGAAGCGGCGCCGTCCCGACACGCTTGCCGCCGCCCTGAAGGCGGCGAACGCGAAGCGCAGCCTGGTGCGTCGGGTCCCCTCCGAGGCGGCGTGCGCAAAGCTCATCGAGGCGGCAAAGGCGCTGCCGCGCATCCTCAGCTACTGAGCGCCTATCCCTGTTGCAAGCCTCGCTGCGCCTTGGCATCACACGCAGGAGGACGCGATTCCGCACGAGGGAGGTGCGCGATGGCCGTGAACAGGGGCAAAGGGAGCACGACGAAGACGAAAGTAGCGAAACGGTCCAGGCCAGCGGCCGTCAAGGCGAAGGCGAAGGCCGCGGCGAAGACGAGCAAAGCCGCGCAGGCGGCATCGACTGCAGGGAAAAGGGCCAAGCCCGAAGCGGTGGCGAAGGCGAAGCCGGAGGTGATCGCCTTGCCAGCCCGCCTCTCCGTCGCTGCTGCGCTGCTTCGCCGTAACGCCCGCCGCATCAGCGTCTAAGGCCGCTTCCCCGCCGCGCGATCGCGCGGGGATGCAGATCCCTGCGGGCGCCAGTTGTTGAACATTCTCCTGCCCCAACGCGCCGCGCCATGGCGAAGGGGCGCTGGTCGCTGTCCCCGCCCGCGGTCGAACACGGGAAAGACGTCCCTTAGCAGCGCGCCAAGGGCGCCGCGCCCCGGCGCGATCGCGCCGGCGGCACAGGCTGGCCTCGTTCCGGCGGTGGTTGCTTCGGCGAGAAAGCGGGGCAGGCCCGGAGGCGGAAACCAATCGCGCGCCAGTTCCTCCGACGTTACCGTTCCCAATCCAGTATAATCGACGCTGGCGAGCAGGGCCCAAGCAGCCGCAATCCGGCCATTCCCGCCGCCCCCACGGCCAGCGCGAGTTCCGTCTGCGCAGAGCCAGCCGCCCAAGTGCCCCCTTGCGCCATCCCGCGCACGAGCCGCGCGGTTTTCGCCACCGCCCCCCCCTCGCGGAATACGTCCGCCCAAGCCCAGACGCCTACGATGCAGGCTGCCCCGTCGTCGCCGGCACAGCGTACACCCCAATGCCATCCCATGCGGCGAGAAAGGAGAGCCCTCCGCCATGCAGGCTGGCGAGACTGGCCGGCCATGGTCGTATTGACCCTACTCGGGGCGATCACGAGTTATGCCAGATCGCAGAAATCGCTTCCCCCGCACGTCGCGCCTGCCCGGCTGGTCGGTGACGCGCAGCGTAGAGCAGAAATCGGGGGCAGAAGCGAAAGGGAGGCTGAAGGTCGCAGCGTCGCTCAGCCTGTCAGCGCCGTGCCGTCCCTCTCCTCGTCTGCCGTCCCGTCGGGGAAGACATGCACGGCGAACGCCGTCCGCCCGCTCTGGTTGATCAGACTGATGCAGGGGCCGGTGCCGGTCGGCCCCCAGTTGCGCACTGCTGTGCCGCCCCGCGCGATGAAGAGCGCGTCCAGCGTCAGTTTGCCCTCGTTCCTCCCCGTCACCTGCGTAAGCGGAACTGTTCGCGCATGAGACGCGTAAAGCCGGCTGGCTTTGTTGTGGAATGATGACAAACCGCCCAGCCTGGATGGGCGCAGCGGAAAACTGGTGATGGCGAGATCTCGACCAGCCATAACGGTGATCGATGCCGAACGGCGCAAGCGCGTCGACGGAATGCTCGCGCTATCGCGTGACGTCAGGCAAGGGGTCTGCCTCGCCGACTATGACCCAAACGAGACGGCCGACCTCCGTCTCGACAAGAAGCAGGCGCGCGGGCTTATGCAGGAGGGGGTGGCGTGGCTCGCCCTCGAACAGCAGAAACTCTATGCGCAGGATCGCTGGTCCGTGCTGATGATGCTGCAGGCGATGCACGCCGCGGGCGAGGACGGCACGATCACGCGTGATGAGCGGGGTGAACCGGCAGGGCGTTGAGGTTGACCAGTTTGAAGGCGTCACCAGCGGAAGAGCTCGATCACGATTTCCGCTGGCGGCATGTCCAGCGCCTGCCAGCGCGCGGGCATATTGGGATCCATAACCGATCCTGGTACGAAGAGGTTCTCGTCGTGCACGTGTACCCGGAGCTGCTCGAGCGCCAAAAACTGCCGGCGGCGAAACGGACGAGGGACATCTTCGACCAACGCCTGGCCCACATCACCCCTTCGAGCGCTACCTGGCCGACCAGGGCGTGGCCATCCTGAAGCTGTTCCTGCACCTTTCGTGGTGGAAACAACGCAAGCGTTTCCTTGCACGGATCGACGAGCCGGAGAAGCCCTGCAAGATCTCCCCGTTTGACCTTGTCGAACGCGCCTAACGGCACGACTAGGCGCACACCGACGAGGAGGCAAGCCGCGCCACCGCCACCCTGCAGCCACCGCCACCCCACATGCGCAAGGGTACATGGTGCCAACCGACATCATTGGTTTTCGCGCTTGGTCGTCGCCGCCGCGCTCACCGTCACCATGGTCGATCTCGACCTCGCCTACCCGACGCTGCTGTCTGAGGAGAGGGCGAAGCTCGATGAGGCCCACAAGGCGCTGGTGGCAAAGAAAAAGGGGTGCACCGCCGCGGGTGACGCGACGAGCACTGCAGACCGTTCAGCCGCCCCGCGACAGTTCCTGTTCAACCAGCGCAGCCCAGAACGCCGCCCCGACCGCGATTGCTTCATCATTGAAGTCGTAGCGCGGATGGTGCACCGGGGTCGACCCCGTACCATCAGGCCCACGCTGGCCAAGCCGCACGAAGCAGCCCGGCACCACGTTCGCCATGTAGGAAAAGTCCTCGCCCCCCATGCGCACGGGAACCCTGCGGTGCACCTTCTCCTCGCCGACCACACGTGCGGCTGCGCGCGCCGCCGCTTCGGTTGGTGCCGGCGCATTGATCACCGCCGGATAGCCGCGCTGGTAGTCGACCTGGGCGGTGGCGCCGAAGCCCGCCGCCACAGTCTCGGCAAGTTCACGGATGCGAAGTTCGATCCGGTCCCGCACGCTCTCGTCTCGCGTGCGCACCGTTCCGTGCAACATCGCCGTGTCCGGAATCACGTTGCCGGCCGAACCCGCGTGAAACTGGCAGATGGAGAGCACAGCCGGCTGGGCGGGATCGATCCCGCGCGAGACGATGCTCTGCAGCGCGAGCACGAGGTGCGCGCCCACCACCACTGGGTCGATCGTCAGGTGCGGCCGCGCTGCATGGCCACCGCGGCCGGTGAGCGTGATGGTGACGCGATCGGAGGCCGCAGAGACGGGGCCTTCCATCATCGCGATCTCGCCCAAAGGAAGTTCGGTGTCGTTGTGCAGGGCATAGACGGCATCGCAGGGAAAGAGGCGGAACAGGCCCTCCTCCACCATGATGCGGCCGCCGCCACCGCCCTCCTCTGCCGGCTGGAAAATGAAGTGCACCGTGCCGTCGAAGTTGCGCGTCTCGGCGAGGTAGCGCGCGGCGGCGAGCAGGATGGTGGTATGCCCATCATGGCCGCAGGCATGCATGCGGCCCGGGTGGCGCGAGCGGTGCGCAAAGTCGTTCGCCTCCTCCATCGGCAGGGCGTCCATGTCGGCGCGAATGCCGATCGCCCGCGGCGAAGACCCGACCTTCAGCGTACCCACCACGCCGGTGCGGGCAAGCCCGCGGTGCACGGCGATGCCCCATTGAGCGAGTTTCGCGGCAACGAGATCGGAGGTGCGCAGCTCCTCGAAGCCGAGTTCAGGATGGGCATGCAGATCGCGGCGGAAGGCGGCGAATTCAGGCGCGAGTGCGGCCAGCCTGTTTGGAATTCGCATCTCTCTCCCCTCTCCTGCGCAGGCGCGCCACGTGCGAATGCGTAGGATGGAGCGGGCCCCACCCCAGCGCAACAACTCGCCCAGGCGGCGGGCTCAGCGCGTCGGCTTCGGCGGCTCGGTCGCGTAGTCGTAGAACCCCTTGCCGCTCTTGCGGCCGAGCCAACCCGCTTCGACATACTTTACGAGCAGAGGGCAGGGACGGTACTTCGAATCCGCCAGCCCCTCGTGCAGCACCCGCATAATGGCAAGACAGGTGTCAAGGCCGATGAAGTCGGCAAGCTCGAGCGGTCCCATCGGGTGGTTGGCGCCGAGCTTCATCGCGGTGTCGATCGAACGCACATCGCCCACCCCCTCGTGCAGGGCATAGACGGCCTCGTTGATCATCGGCACGAGGATGCGATTGACGATGAAGCCTGGAAAATCCTCCGCCACCGCCACGGTCTTGCCGAGCCGTTGGGCGAGACCGAGCGCGGCGCGGAAGGTCGCCTCATCGGTCGCGATGCCGCGGATGATCTCGATCAGCTTCATCACCGGCACCGGGTTCATGAAGTGCACGCCGATGAACTTCGCCGGCCTGTCGGTGGCAGCGGCGAGACGGGTGATGCTGATCGATGAGGTGTTGGTCGCCACCAGCGCAGTGGCTTTCAGCACCGGGCAGAGCGAGGCGAAGACCTTGCGCTTGATCTCCTCGCGCTCGGTCACCGCCTCGATGACGAAATCGCAGTCTGCGAAAATCGCATAGTCGGTCCCCGTGGCGATCCGCGCCAGCGCTTCGGCCTTGGCCTCCGCCGTCACCTGGTTCTTCGCCACCTGGCGGTCCATGTTCCGCCCGATGGTGGCGAGCGCCTTCTCGAGCGCCTCGGCCGAGATGTCGAAAAGCTTCACGCGGTAGCCTGCGAGCGCGCAGACGTGCGCAATGCCGCTGCCCATCTGGCCCGCACCGATCACACCGATCTCAGCGATGTCGGGCACGACGATGTTAGCCGCAGCCTCGCTCACATCCATCTTCTTCTCCTGGCGCCCGCTTCAGGCTGGTTTGTCGAGTTCGGCAGCGAGTTCCGGCAGCGCCTGGAACAAATCGGCGACGAGGCCGTAATCCGCAACCTGAAAGATCGGTGCCTCCTCGTCCTTGTTGATGGCGACAATGACTTTGCTGTCCTTCATCCCAGCGAGGTGCTGGATCGCGCCCGAGATGCCGACCGCGATGTAGAGTTCCGGCGCGACGATCTTGCCTGTCTGGCCGATCTGGTAGTCGTTCGGCACATAGCCCGCATCGACGGCGGCGCGCGTTGCGCCGACAGCGGCACCGAGACGATCCGCCACCGCATCGATCAGCCGGAAGTTCTCCGCCGCCCCGAGCCCGCGCCCGCCGGCGACGATCACCCGCGCCGCAGTCAGTTCCGGCCGTTCGCTGCGGGCGATCTCGCGCCCAACGAAGCGCACCCGCCCTGGCGGCGGGAGCTCGACCGCGACAGGCTCCACCGCCGCAACCCCGCCATCTTCCGCCACCGGGTCGAAGGAGGCAGACCGCACGGTCAGCACCTTGCGCGAATCAGCGCTGCGCACCGTGGCGAGGGCCGCGCCCGAGTAGATCGGGCGGATAAAAGTATCCTGGTCCACGATGCCCGCGACTTCGCCGATCAGCTGCACGTCGAGCAGAGCAGCAAGGCGCGGCATCACGTTCTTGCCGAGCTGCGTGGCAGGAGCGAGCAGGTGCGTATAGGACGGTGCGAGCGCCTGCAGCAGTGCTGCCAGCTGCTCGGCAAGCAAGCCGGCGAGAGCAGGCGAGTCGGCGACCAGCACCTTCGTGATGCCAGGCAGCCACGCTGCGGACTGAGCCACGGGTGCCACACCCTCGCCGGCGACCAGCAGGTCCACCTCGCCGCCGAGGCGCTGCGCGGCCGCAACGGCACTACGCGAAGGCTTGCGGATCTGTCCGCCGTCGTGATCGATCAGGACAAGACTGCGCATCGTTCCGCCTTCCGCCCGTCTGTTCGGCTCCTGCCCTCAGATGACCTTTGCCTCACTCCGGAGCCTTGCCACCAGCTCGGCCACCGACGCCACTTTCACGCCCGCCTTGCGCATCGGCGGCTCCTCCACCTTCAGGAGCGTCAGGCGCGGTGACACATCCACGCCCAAAGCCGCAGGGGTTAGGGTCTCGATCGGCTTCTTGCGCGCCTTCATGATGTTGGGCAGAGACGCGTAGCGCGGCTCGTTTAGCCTGAGGTCGGCGGTGACGATGGCCGGAAGCGCGAGTTCTAACGTTTCCGTCCCGCCATCGATCTCGCGCGTGACGAGAAGCTTGCCGTCGCTGGCCTCGACCTTGCTTGCAAACGCGCCCTGCGGCCAATCTAGAAGCGCAGCGAGCATCTGCCCGGTCGCGTTCATCTCGTCGTCGATCGCGAGCTTGCCGAGGATGACGAGGTCAGGGCGCTCACGCTCCACCACCGCCTTCAGGAGCTTGGCCACCGCCAGCGGCTCGAGCGTGACATCGGTCTCGATCAGGATGCCGCGATCAGCCCCCATGGCGAGGGCGGTGCGGATGGTTTCCTGACAGGCGGAGGGGCCGGCGGAGACGGCGACAATCTCGCGCGCCGCCCCGCGCTCCTTCAGCCGCACCGCCTCCTCGACCGCGATCTCGTCGAAGGGGTTCATCGACATCTTCACATTCGCGATGTCGACGCCGCTGCCATCGGCCTTGACGCGGACCTTCACGTTGTAGTCGACAACGCGCTTGACGGGGACGAGGAGCTTCATGCGGCACCTGACGCCAACGGGTCTGGCGCGAACCGGCGGCATGCCGAAGGCCCGCGCCCGGGCGCGCGGACGATAGGGGGGGGCGGAGCGGGAAGCAAGTCGGGCCCCCTCAGTCTTTCAGCAGAAGGAGAAGCACCGCGAATAAGGCGAGCGCGGCGAACTGCAGCAGCACGCGCCAGCGCATCAACAGGTTGCTGCGCTGAGGGTCTGTCTGCCGCGCGACCCCGATCACGCCGGCCGCGAGAACGCCCAAGGTGGCGAGCATGGCGAGTGCGACGAGGACGGTGAGGACGGTGTGCATCCACTCTTCATGCCATGCCGGGCGGCGAGCGCCTACCGCATAACGGCAACGCGGGCCTGCTTCGGCGCTTGACTCGCCCGGCTGGGCCGCGTTCCGTCCCCGCCACCCTGGTGGGAGCGATCTCTAAGCCGGACCTGTACGCCGTTGCTGCGATCTCTCGTCGTCCTCGCTTGGCTTCTCGTGCTGCTCGGCGCCGGCCCTACGCTGGCGCAGGTCGGCCAGGGGCCGGCCGCACCGTCTGGGGAGCCCGCTTCGGCGGAGCGTCTCGAGCTGGCACGCCCGCCGCCCGCCACACCGCCCGCTTCTGTCGCCAACGCGCCGCGCGCCCCCGCCATCGGCGCGGCTGAGGCGGCGCGGCTCGCTGAGATCCTGCGCGACGACGCCCGGCGTACGGAACTCCTCGCCGTGCTCGAGGCGCTTGCGCGGCTCGCGCCGCCGGCCGCGGCACAGGCCGATGGCGCGCCATCGGCTCCCATCACCCCTGCCCCGTCCGCCGGCGCGCCACCGGCCGAGCCCGCCCCCTCCGCCACCGCTCCCCCGCCGCCCGCCACGGCACCCACAGCAGCCGAGCCCGCCCTGCCGCTTGCCCCCGACAGTCTCGGCGCGCTCCTGTTGAAGGAGCTGACGACGAGAGCGGAAGCGGTCGGCGCCACCGGCATCGGCGTTCTGCGCACGTTGGCCGACGCGCCGCGGGCGTTGGACTGGGTCGTGCGCGTGGTCACCGACCCGGCGATGCGGGGCGGGGTGCTGCGCTCGCTGTGGCAGATCGCGTTGCTGCTCGCCGCAGGAATCCTGGTGGAACGGCTTGCGATTCGCGCCCTGCGTCCGATCCGAGGCCGCCTGCTTGGGCGCACGCCGAAGACCTACTGGGGCCGCCTGCCGCTCGCCATCGGCGATTTGGTGGTCGACCTCGTTCCTGTCGCCCTCTTCGCCGTCGTCGCCTACAGCCTAATCCCCGTGCTCGAACGCTGGCCGTCGCGGCAGTTCGTGCTGCTCGTCGCCGCCAACGCCTACCTTGTGGTCCGCCTCGCCCGCGCCGCTGGCCGCTTCATCTTCTCGCCCGATGCGCCCGCGATCCGCCTCATCCCCACCATGTCGGACGAGACCGCGGCCTATGCGCAAATTTGGGTCAATCGCCTCACCATCGTCGCCCTGACAGGCTTCGCCGCGATCGAGACCGCGCGCACCTTTGGCCTCGATTCCGCCACTGCCTCCGGGCTGTTCAAGGCGCTGTGGCTTCTGATCACGCTGCTGCTCGTCGTCGTTGTGCTGCAAAACCGCGAGGGCGTGCGCGAGGTGTTGCGCGCGCCTGAGCACGCGCGCGGCGCGTTCGCCGTGATCCGCAACCGGGTGGCGGATGTGTGGCACGTGCTCGCCACGCTCTACCTGCTCGCCGCCTGGGTGGTGACCGCGCTTGAGATCGAGGACGGCTACGGCCGCATTGTCGCCTTCACCGTCACCACCATCCTGGTCGTCGCCGGCGCGAAGCTGGCCGAACTCGGTCTCAATCGCGCCATGGAGCGGATGATGGCGATCGACCCCAAGGTCGCCGGCAGGCATCCGGGCATTGAGGCGCGGGTGAACCGCTACCTGCCGGCGTTGAAGACTGTGTTCGGTGCGGCGATCTGGACGGCGGCGGCTGTGATCCTGCTCCAGTCTTGGGGGTTCAATGCCTTTTCCTGGTTCGCCCCGGGCCATGTCGGCCATCGGCTCCTTGGCGCACTCGCCTCCATCGGCATCACCGTTTTGGTCGCGATCCTGGTCTGGGAGAGCGTGAACGCCGCCATCCAGCGCCGGCTCGATGCGCTGTCGCGCGACGCCCAGGCCGCGCAGAGCGCGCGCGTGCGCACGCTTCTGCCCATGCTGCGCACGCTGCTCACCGTCGTCATCGTCGTCATCGTTGCTCTGATCACCCTCTCTGAGATCGGGGTCAACATCGCGCCCCTGCTTGCCGGCGCCGGCGTGATCGGGCTTGCCATCGGCTTCGGCTCGCAGAGGCTGGTGCAGGACTTGATCACCGGCGTGTTCCTGCTGATGGAGGATGCGCTCGCGGTTGGTGATGTGGTCTCCGTCGGCGGCCAATCTGGCGTGGTGGAGGGGCTTTCCATCCGCTCCATCCGCCTGCGCAGCCTCGATGGCACGGTGCACATCATCCCGTTCAGCGCCGTCACCATGGTGTCCAACATGACGAAGGACTTCGCCTTCGCCGTGTTCGACGTCGGGGTCGCCTACCACGAGGACACCGACCGCGTGGTCGAGGTGTTGAAGCAGACCGCCGAGCAGATGCGCGCCGAGGGGCGCTGGGCGGCGGTGATCCGCGAGCCTCTAGAGATCCTCGGTGTCGATCGCTTCGCCGACAGCGCGGTGGTGATCCGCGCTCGCTTCCGCACCAATGCGGGCAGCCAGTGGGCCGTCAGCCGCGAGTTCAACCGCCGCTACAAGAAGGCCTTCGACGCGGCCGGAATCGAGATCCCGTTCCCCTACCGCAAGGTGGTGGTGGCAAGCGAGGACGGCTCGCCGCCTGGGGAGGCGAAGCGGGCTGCCGCCATCGCCGGAGCGGCGTGACGCCTCAGAGGCCACAGGCGGGCGCAGCCACGGGGGCAAGGCCGACCCTTAGCCTTGCGGCAAAGCGAAGCCGGTGCCGCCCGATCGTGACCAAAGCCCCCGCCTCTCAGCCGCGTCGGAAACGGGCGATCAGCGCCTCCGCCTCCTCCCACCCGGTCGCGAGCGCAGCGTCGGCGATCTGGCGGGAGAACCCAGCGCGGGCGAGGACCGCGAGGGCCTTGTCGCGGTGTGCCGTGGGGTCGGGGCTGAATGGGCCGAGCCGGCGGCGCCTGAGCGCAATCAGCGCGGCGGCGATCGCCGCCTCTTCGTCTGGGAGTGCAGCTGCAATGGCGGGGCCGGCCTCCTCCGCTGCCCCCCGTTGCGCCAGATGCGCGGCGATCGCCACCGCTGAACGACCAGAGCGCGCGAGCCGCCGTGCACGAGCCTCGGCGAAGGCAGAGTCGTTCACCGCGCCTTTGGCGGCCAGCCGTTCCACCACCCGCCGCGCTGCCGCCCGCGCCGAAGCGATCTCCGGCTCCTCCGCCCCGGTCGCTGCCGCCCAGCGCGCGATGCGGCGTTCGAGCACGCGCAGGAGCGCTGCCCGGGTGGTGGCGTAACGCGCGAGGTGGGCGACCGCCGCCTGCTCGAGCGCGGCCTCCGTCGGCGCCAGCGTGCTGCGGCTTGGGTGGGGCATCAGCCAGGGTCGGCGGCAACCACGGCTCGGGGCCGCCGCACGGATGCCGTCTCGGCCAGCGGGAGGGGGATCGCGCCGAAGAGATCCTTCTCCGCCTCGACGATCGCCACCCCGGCGAAGCGAGGCCCGATCCGCCGTCCCACCCTCTCCCACGCCGCCGCGCCGCGCAGAAGCGTCCGCCAGGGGAAGGGCGGCACGAACAGAGCCCCGTCCCGCCGCACCTCGCGGAACATGGCGGAGGCGAGGAGACGCGCCAGCTGCGAGGCGGAGAAGGGGCGGCCATGGCCGAACGGGGTCGCCTCGGCATAGGCCCACCAGCCTGTGCGGTTCGGCACCACCACCATCAGCCGCCCGTCGTCCTTTAGCACCCGCCAAACCTCGCGCAGCATGCGCCGCGCGTGCTCGGCATGCTCGAGCCCGTGCACGACCAGCACCCGATCGAACAAAAGGTCAGGGAAGGGCAGCCGGTCCTCGTGCGCGACCGTGGCGAGCGAAGCGCGCTTGCGTGGCCAACGCGCGACTCCGAGTTGAGCGGGAAGACACGCGACGGTGCAGTCTTCCGCATCGGTGCGCCAGATGCGCAGGAACGGCAGCGCGTAGCCCAGCCCGAGCGTGCGCGTGCCCGGCCGAACGGGCCAGAGCATGCTCAGCCGCGCCCTGAGCGTGGCGATCACCACCCTGCCATGCGGCGAGGCATAGAAACGGGCAAGAGCGAGAACATCCTCTGCCATGGGTGCCTCTTAGCACGTTGGAGGGCGCTGCCCGACCCACGCCGGAACCGGCTCCGCCGCGCTTGCGCGACCCAGCCGCGGCCTGGGCCATGGCAACGGCTTGAGCAGGAACAAGTCCGTGAGACTCAATTGCACTTTCTGCAAACCTGGCCCAGAGCTGAGGTCGATATCCAACACATTGCAAAAGGCCGTTCGGGTCATGCCATGGTTTTGCGTTGCGAGGCCGATCACATCATGGCGGTGATGGTTGGGGAACTTCTGCCGCCTCCGCAACATGACTGGGGCTTGTTTCTCGATCTCGACGGAACTCTGATCGACTTCGCGCCAACACCCTCTGCGGCCAGCGCCCCGGCCGGGCTTGCTACCGCGCTGGAAAAGGCTTCAGCCGCTCTCGGCGGCGCACTCGCCATCGTCTCGGGGCGTGAGATCACGGCCATCGACCGCTTGGTCTCCCCCGCCCGCCTTGCCGCCGCCGGCTGCCACGGCGGCGAACTCCGCCCCTGCCCTGACTGCGCCGTCGTCCGGCACGCCCCGCCGCTCGACCCCGCCCTGGTCGCCGAGGCCGCTGCTCTCGCCGAAGCCGAAGGGCTCCATCTTGAGGTGAAGGCGACCGGCCTTGCCCTGCACGTCCGCGCCTGCCCGGATCGCGAAGCGGCGGCGCATGCTCTTGCCCGCCATCTTGCTGCCCGGGCAGGCGAAGGCTACGAGGTTCTGCCGGGGATCCTGGTGTGGGAACTCCGTCCGCGCGGCTTCGACAAGGGTAGGGCGGTGCGGGCGCTGATGCAGGCCTCTCCCTTCGCCGGGCGCCGCCCGTTCTTCCTCGGCGATGATGTGACCGATCGCGACGGCATTGCCGCCGCGCGCGCTTTGGGCGGCGACGGGATGCTGCTTGGCCACGATACGCCTGCGGGGCCGGCGCAGGTGCGGGCGTGGCTTGCTGCTCTGCCACGGGCGCTCGGACAATGAGCGCGCCTCATCAGCCGCTCGACCTCGGCGTCATCGGCAACTGCCAGATCGCCGCCCTGATCGACCCCCGGGGGCGCATGAACTGGCTCTGCCTGCCGCGTCTCGACGGCGACCCGGTGTTCTGCGCCTTGATCGACGGCGAGGATCCTGCCGGCGGGTTCATGGACGTGCTGGTGGAGGGTCTCGTCGCCAGCCGCCAGGCTTACCTGCGCAACACGGCGATCCTGGAGACGGTGCTCGAGGCGAAGGATGGCGCCGCCCTCCGCCTCGTCGACTTTGCGCCCCGCTGCAAGCGCTTCGGCCGCAGCTTCCGCCCGCCCCAGGTGATCCGGCGCCTGGAACCCCTCGCCGGGCGGCCGCGGGTCACCATTCGCATCCGCCCGCGCGCGGGCTGGGGCAGTGCGACACCGCAGCGCCGCGGGGGGAGCAATCATCTGCGCTGGGTCGACGGTGAGACGAGCCTGCGCGTGACCACCGATGCCCCGCTCAGCTTCATCGCCCACGAGGCCTCTTTTGTGCTGGATCGGCCCATCAGCCTCGTCCTCGGCGAGGACGAACCGCTGCCCGAAGCCCCGGGCGAACTCGCCGTCCGCTTCGAGGCCGAAACGCAAGCCTACTGGCTCGAGTGGACGCGCTATCTGTCGATTCCTTTCGAGTGGCAGGAGGCGGTGATCCGCGCCGCGATCACGCTCAAGCTCTGCACCTTTGAGGAGACGGGAGCGATTGCCGCGGCGCTCACCACCTCGATTCCGGAGGCGCCACGCTCGGGCCGGACCTGGGACTACCGGTTCTGTTGGTTGCGTGATTCCTACTTCTGCGTGCAGGCGCTGAACCGGCTCGGCGCCACCCGCACGATGGAGGAGTTCATCCGCTTCCTCACCGACATCGTGCTCGTCGACCCTTCGGCACCGCTCGCTCCGCTCTATCCTCTCGCCCCTGGTGTTTCCATTGAGGAACGGACGGCGCCTGCCCTCGCGGGCTTCCTCGGCGACGGTCCGGTGCGGATCGGCAACGCCGCCGCCACCCAGGTGCAGAACGACAGCTATGGCCAGGTGATCCTCGCCACGGCGCAGGCCTTCTTCGATGCACGCCTGCCGCGTCCTGGCGATCTCGCCCTGTTCCGCCTGCTCGAGACGGTGGGCGAGACGGCGGAGCGCGTGGCGCTGACCCAGGATGCGTCGCTGTGGGAGTATCGCGGGCGGCGACGGGTACACTCCTACTCGGCGGCGATGTGCTGGGCAGGGCTGTCGAGGCTTGCCGCCATCGCGCATCGCCTCGGTCTGCCGGCGGAACAGGCGCGCTGGGCCGCTTCCGCCGCGCGCCTGCGCGAGGCCATCCTGCGCCAGGCTTGGCGGGAGGATCTCGGCTCTTTCGTCGACGCGTTCGACGGTGACGGCACCGACGCCGCCTTGCTGCTGCTGCCTGAACTCGGCTTCGTCGCGCACGACGATCCGCGCTTTCAGGCCACGCTGGCGCGCATCGAGAAGCGTCTTTGCCGCGATGGGCTGCTTTTGCGCTACGACCAGCCTGACGATTTCGGCCTGCCGGAGACGGCCTTCCTCGTCTGCAGCTTTTGGTATGTCGATGCTCTGGCAGGCCAAGGGCGGAACGCGGAAGCGCGCGCGCTGTTCGAACAGTTGCTCGCGCGGCGCAACCATCTCGGCCTGTTCAGCGAGGACTGCGACCCGCGCACAGGCCAGCTCTGGGGCAACTTCCCGCAGGCCTACTCGATGGTGGGGCTGATCTTGTCGGCGATGCGGCTGTCGCGGTCGTGGGAGGAGGCGCTGTGGCGCGCCTCGTGATCGCCTCCTACCGGGTGGCGGAACCCAAGCGTGGCGCCGCCGCTGGCGGGCTTGCTGTCGGCATCGCCGATGCGCTGAAGGCGCGTCGTGGCCTCTGGTTCGGTTGGAGCGGACGCACCGCTCCCGCCCCCTCGCCTGAACCCGACATCGTCGAGCACGGGGGAGTCGGGTATGCCCGGATCGATATCGCCTCGGCCGACCATGCGCCGTTCTACGCCGGGTTCGCCAACGGCACGCTCTGGCCCCTGTTGCACTACCGGCTCGGGCTGATGGAGTTCGACCGTGCTGCCCTTGCCGCCTACCGTCGCGTCAATGCCGCCTTCGCCGCCGCGCTGGCACCCCTTCTTTCGCCCGATGATCTCGTCTGGGTGCACGACTACCAGCTCATGCTGGTGCCGCGTGAACTGCGCAGCCGCGGCTTTGCGGGTCGGCTGGGGTTCTTCCTGCACGTGCCCTTTCCCCCGCCCGACGTGTGGTGCGCCCTGCCGCAGGGAAGCGCCCTGCTCGAATCCCTGCTCGCCGCCGACCTCGTCGGCGTGCAGACCGAGCGCGATCGTTCCAATTTTCTCGCCTGCTGCGCGCACTGTCTTGGCGTGGCGGTGACGGACGGCACAGTGGTGCACGCTGGGAAACAAACCGTTGTCGAAACATTCCCTGTCGGCATCGACACCCAGGGCTTCGCGCGCACCGCTGCCCGCGCAGCATTGGGCCGCGCCGCGCGCCAGCTGCGCGAGAGTCTCGGCGACCGTCTGCTGATCATCGGCGTCGATCGGCTTGACTATTCGAAAGGGTTGATCAACCGCTTCCTCGCCTACGATTCCTTGCTCCACATCGAGCCCTCCTGGCGCAGGCAGGTCACCTACCTGCAGATCGCTGCCCGTTCCCGCATCGAGGTGGCACAATACCGCGCGCTGAGGCGCGAACTGGACCGGCTGGCGGGGCGCATCAACGGCGAGCACGCGGAGTTCGACTGGACGCCCTTGCGTTATCTCACACGCGAGGTGCCGCGGGCCACGCTTGCGGGCTTCTTCCGCCTCGCCCGCGTCGGTCTCGTCACCCCGATGCGCGACGGGATGAACCTCGTGGCGAAGGAGTTCGTCGCCGCCCAGGACGCGGCCGACCCGGGCGTGCTGATCCTCTCCGCCTTCGCCGGGGCAGCGGCGGAACTGACCGAGGCGCTCATCGTCAACCCGCACGACCCGCAGGAAATCGCTGAAGCCCTTGCCCGTGCTCTCGCCATGCCAATCGGGGAACGGCGCGCGCGATGGGAGACGATGATGGCGCGGCTGCGCGAGGCAACGGCGGCGGCCTGGGCGAAGGCCTTCCTCGACCGCCTGGAAGCCTGCCCCGCACCGTGACGCGACGGCGCGACCATGCTAAGCGAGCGTTGATGCCCGGCCTCGAGATCGTTGCCGTCCCGTGCCTCAGCGACAACTACGCCTGGCTGCTACGCGACCGCGAGACCGGTGCGGTGGCCGTGGTCGATCCCGGCGAAGCGGGTCCCGTCGAACGTGCGCTCGCCGCCCGCGGCTGGTCGCTCGATCTGATCCTGCTTACCCATCACCACGCCGACCATGTCGGCGGCGCGGCAGCGTTGCGTCCCCGGTTCGATGCCGAACTCGTCGGCGCGGCGGCCGATCGGCATCGCCTGCCCCCGCTCGATCGCGAGGTCCAACCCGGCGACACCGTCTCGGTCGGCGATTGCGCGGCGACCGTGCTCGCCACCCCCGGCCACACCTCAGGCCACATCGCCTATCACTTTCCCGCGGCGAGCGTGCTCGCCTGCGGCGACACGCTGTTCTCGCTCGGCTGCGGGCGGGTGTTTGAAGGCACGATGGCGGAGATGTTCGCGAGCCTCCGCCGCCTCGCCGCCCTCGCGGACGACACGCTGGTGCTGTGCGGCCACGAATACACGGAAGCAAATGCGCGCTTCGCTTGCCATATCGATCCCGACAACGAGGCACTCGCTGCGCGGGCGGAAGAAGTGCGAAAGCTGCGCGCGGAAGGGCGGCCCACGCTTCCCGTCCCGCTCGGCCTCGAGAAGGCGACCAACCCCTTCCTGCGCGCGCGCGACGCCGATGAGTTTGCGCGCCTGCGCGCGAAGAAGGATTCGTTCCGCTGACGCGCGTTCCGCTCCATCTCCTCGATGCCGCGACTGAGGCCGAAGCGGTGATCGAAGCCCTCCGCCTCGCCCCGCACCCAGAGGGCGGGTGGTTCCGCGAGACCTGGCGAGATTCGCCAGCTGATGGGTCGCGAGGCGCGGGCACCGCGATCCTCTACCTGCTGAAGGCCGAGGAGGTGTCGCACTGGCATCGGGTGGACGCGACCGAACTCTGGCACTGGTACGGCGGGGCTCCGCTCGTGCTCACCCTCTCGCCGGACGGGCACGACGCCGAGGCGCAGCTGCTCGGGCCCGATCTCGGCGCCAATCAGTTGCCGCAGAGGATCGTGCCGGCGCTGTGGTGGCAGACGGCGGCCTCGTTGGGACGGTGGACCCTGGTCGGCTGCACAGTGAGCCCGGCCTTCAGCTTCGCGGGCTTCGAACTTGCCCCTGCCGACTGGCGCCCAACCCCGCGGCCCGCCGGCAGTACGGCGCCTCACCCATCGAGCGGCACGGGATAGGCCTCAGCAAGCACGTTGGTCTCGCAGGCCTGGGCGACGATGGCGAGGAGTTCGGCGTCCATCGCCTCCGTCATGCCTTCCTTGCGCGCCGCCCGCTCGTGGCTCGCCACACAAGAGGCGCAGCCATTGGCGAGCGAGACCGCGAGAGAGAGCATCTCCTTCCTGCGCGCATCGATCGCGCCTGGCGCCATCACCTCCTTCAGCGTGGACCAGGTGCGGCGCAGCGTGTCGGGGTGCCGGGCGAGCGCCTTCCGGAAATTGTTGACCTCCGGAACGTTCCGGGTGCGCTTGATGTCGTCGAACACTGCGCGCACTTCCTCCGGCGCTTGGTCGTACTCGACGAGGCGCGCGGACGC
This sequence comes from uncultured Elioraea sp., assembly GCA_937928775.1. Taxonomy (GTDB): domain Bacteria; phylum Pseudomonadota; class Alphaproteobacteria; order Acetobacterales; family Acetobacteraceae; genus Elioraea. The sequence goes on from CALFVI010000002.1 coordinate 23,857, forward strand.
GGCAGGCGAACTCATGCCATGTACTGCCCGCCATTGGCGGACAGGGTCGCCCCGGTGATGAACGAGGCCTCGTCGGCGGTAAGGAAGGCCACGCAGCGCGCGATGTCCTCCACCGTGCCGAGCCGGCCGACGGGGATGCGGGCGATGATCTTCTCCAACACCTCAGGGGCGACCGCGCGCACCATGTCGGTGTCGATGTAGCCGGGGGCGACCGCATTCACCGTGATGCCGTTGCGCGCCCCTTCCTGCGCCAGCGCCTTGGTGAAGCCGATCATGCCGGCCTTCGCCGCCGAGTAGTTCACCTGACCGAACTGGCCGGCGAGCCCATTGACGGAGGAGATGTTGACGATGCGGCCGAACTTGCGCGCGTTCATCCCGTCCCAGGTGAGCTTGCAGAGGTTGAAACAGGAGCCGAGATTGGTGTCGATCACCGCGTCCCACATCTCGCGCGTCATGCGGCGCAGGGTCGCGTCGCGGGTGATGCCGGCGTTGTTGACCAGGATCTCGATCGGGCCGACTTCGGCCTCGATACGCTTCACCGCCTCCTCGCAGGCGGCGAAGTCGGCGGCGTCAAACTTGTAGACCCTGCAGCCGGTCTCGGCGGCAAAGGCCTGGGCGGCGGCGTCGTTACCGACGTAGGAGGCGACAACGGTGCGCCCCTGCGCGATGAGCGCCTTGCAGATACCGGCGCCGATGCCGCGAGTGCCACCGGTGACAAGAGCCACACGTGCCATGGATGACGTCCCCCCATCGTTGCAGGTGCTTCGACGGCGCGCCGGGCCGCGCCCCGTGCCTCCCTTGCCCCGCCGGGCGCCGCCCCGCAAGCCCCGAAACCGCCCTGGACGGGCGATGGCGCCGTCTCTACATACATGACATGGTTTGGCGGAGCGCCTTGCTCAGGCTTCTCGCCGCCGTGGTGCTGATCACCGCGGCCGGGCTGCCGCTTCGCGCCCCTTCCCACGCTGCGCCGCGCGGCGAGCCGTGGCTCGTCGAACTCTGCACCCTCGCCGGAAAGGTGACCATCGCGGTCGGGCCCGACGGGCAGCCGCTGGAGCCGGCGGAGCAGCAGGACCAAGCCGCCTCACCGTGCCTCCTCTGCGCCGCGCTGCCGGGCGCGGAACTGCCACCCGCCCCGGCCGTGCCGAGCCTCGATCGGCTCGTCGTGCGGCGTGACCTGACGCGCGGCGACGCATCCCCGCGCCCCCCCCCTCTCCTCGCGGCGGAAGACCATCCACCAACCGCCCCGCCCGCGACGGCCTGACCGGAGACAGCGCGCCGTCCCGGCGGCGCATCACTCTGCAGGCCAACGTTTCGAGGGGAGATCCCGCATGACCCGTCTGTTTCCGGGCGCGGCCCTGGCCGCCGCCCTCCTCGCCGGCGCCGCTTCGGCCGCGCCGCCCTCCGACACCATCCTGTTCGTCTCCGCCCGCGACGCCCTCCTCGCCTACGACGTGGCGACGGGAGAAGAGAAGGCCCGCTTCGCCACCCCCGGCCTCTCCTCAGACATGCTGATCACGCCCGAGGGGCTCGTCCTGCTCAACCACCGCGATGGCAACCAGGTGGTGATGGTGAATGCGCAGAGCCTGCGCGAAGTGGGCCGCATTCCGTCTTCGACCATAGGCGCCGCGCGGCCTGTGCACATGTACCTGGCACCGCAAAGGCCCGATGGGCGTCGCCTCGTCCTCGTCGCCAACGACGGCAACCCGCAGCGCCCGACGCGCGCGGACAACTCGGCGCTGATCATCGATGCGACCGACCCCGCGGCACCTCGAATCGCGGGCGAGGTGCAGCTCGGCATCGGGCATCACAAGCTCGCCTTCTCGCGCGATGGCTTGCGTTTCTCCGCCTCCAACATCGCCGACTGCGAGGAGGTGGTGGGCGTCTACGACATCACCGATCCGGCGAAGGCCACCCGCCTGCTGGCGGTGACGGGGGCCGATCTCGGGCTTGATGGGCGCGACGGCCGGCCGGGCTGCGACCCGACGGGGCAGCAGGGACGCCGGCCCGGACCGCATGGCGCGGCGACCCTTCACGCTTCGGGCCTGCACGCGCACAACGCCAACGGCACTGGCCAGTTCATTCTGATTGACGCCGAGGCAACGCCGCCGCGTCTTGCCGCTGTGCTGCAGACGAAGGGCGGATCGGGCGGGGCTTCGATCGCTGTCCACCCGGCCGGGCGTTTCGCCTATGGGCCGCAGAACACGCCGCGCGCGGGCGGGCAGGGCGATCGTGCCGGCGGGCCCTGCCAGATCGGCCAGCTCGCCGTAATCGACGGGGTGGAAAAGCGCCTCGCCGCCGAAATTCCCATCCTCTACGACGTGGGTTGCACCGCTCTGCCGGCCTCGGCCGCTGGTGCCCGCCCGGCCTACGCGTTTGTCACGCCGGATGGGGCAACTCTCGCCGTCACGGTCGGAACACTGAACGCAAGCGAGCCTGGCCGGGCCGAGAAGCTCCTCCTGTTCGACCTGACGGATCCGGCCATGCCGCGGCAAGTCGCCTCCGTTCCCGTTGGCAAGTCGGCGGGCCATCGCGATGCGGCCATCACCCGCGACGGGCGGTTCCTGTTCGTCCCGGGCAATCAGGACGCCTCCGTCACGGTGGTCGATCTCGCCGAGCGTCGCGCGGTGAAGCGGCTCGCGGTGGCGGCGGAGCCGAACCGGGTCGCTGCCTGGAGCCCCTCTGCCGGGCCGACCAAGGCGCCGGGCACGATCGTGGTCGCAGGCCGCTGAGGGAGGGAGCGATGGCGTTGCGCCGGGTCCTCATCAGCGCCGGCCTGGCCGGGGCGCTCGTCGCCCCGGCCCTCGCCTGCGACCCTGAGGAGATGAACGAACAGCTCAACGCCGTCTGCTGGGCTGCGCTCGCTGCAACCGCGCCTGCGGCAGAGGCTGCCCTGCCGTTCGCGACCGCGGTGGAGCGGATCCGCCTCGAACGAAGTCTCGCCCGCGCGAGAGAGGCCTGCGCGACCGGCGATCCCGTGTTCGGGGCCGAGGAGGCGGCACGGCTCGCCCGCCTCGTCGGTCGGATCGAGGCGCGGGCCGGTGGCAACGATCCGATCTGGCAACGCGAGGAACACGCACAACGATGAAGCGCATCGCACGCGCCGTGCCATTTGCGGTGGCGGGGTTCATGCTGACCCCGTTCCTGCTCTGGGCCGGGTTCTGGTTTTCCGGACTGAAAGGGGTGAAGTCCGGCTTCGACGGGCCGGAAGCCG
>CALFVI010000003.1 GCA_937928775.1 uncultured Elioraea sp.
GGTTGCGCGGCTGATCGACATCCGTGCCTTTGAGTACGGCAACATGGTAGGCGAGCAGCTGGACGGGGATGGCGTAGACAATCGGAGCGGCGAAGGGGTGAACGGCAGGCATGGGCACCGTGTGCGCGCACAGATGGGCGAGGCGGTCGCATCCCCCAGGGTCTGAGACCAGGATCACGCGCCCGCCGCGCGCATGCACTTCCTGCACATTCGAGGCGGTCTTCTCGAACAGAGGGCCGGGCGGGGCAAGCACGATCACCGGCACATGCTCGTCGATCAGCGCAATCGGGCCGTGCTTCATCTCGCCCGCTGGATAGCCTTCGGCATGGATATAGCTCACTTCCTTCAGCTTCAGCGCGCCTTCCATGGCGATCGTCCAGGCCGTACCGCGGCCGAGATAGAGCACGTCGCGGGCCTGGGCGACGTCCTCCGCGATCGCGGCGATGCGGCGTTCCAACTCGAGCGCCTCCGCTGTCTGGCTCGGCACCTCGATCAGCGCCTTCGTCAGCGAGGCAGCCTCTTCGCGCGAGAGCGCTCCGCGCGCTTCGCCGGTGGCGATCACGAGACATGCAAGAACAGCGAGCTGGGTCGTGAAGGCCTTGGTGGAGGCGACCCCGATCTCGGGACCAGCGAGCGTGAGCAAAGCGGCGTCGGACTCGCGCGCCATCGCGCTCTCGCGCACGTTGACGACGGACAGCACCCGCTGGCCTTTCGCCTTCGCCCAACGCAAGGCGGCGAGTGTGTCGACCGTCTCGCCCGACTGGCTGATCCCGAGTACGAGGCCGCTCGGGTCCAGGACAGGTTCGCGGTAGCGAAACTCGGAGGCGATGTCGGCCGAGGCGGGCAGACGCGCCACCTGCTCGAACCAGTCTCGTGCCACCTGGCCGGCATAGAACGAGGTGCCGCAGGCGACGATGGCCAGGCGGGAGACGGTGGCGAGATCAAGCTCGAGGTCGGGCAAGGTGACGCGGCGCGAGGCGGAGTCGAGGTAGCTCTTCAGCGTGTCGCCGATAACGGCCGGCTGTTCGTGAATCTCCTTCTCCATGAAATGGCGATAGTTGCCCTTCCCCACCATGGCACCGGAGATCGCGGTACGCTTGATGGCACGCTCGACGGGGCGGTTGGCGAAATCGAAGATTGCCACGCCGTTCCCGCGCACCACTGCCCAGTCACCCTCTTCGAGATAGCAGATCCGCTCCGTCAGCGGCGCGAGTGCAAGAGCATCCGAGCCGACGTACATTTCGCCCTCGCCAAAGCCGATGGCCAGCGGCGAGCCGCGGCGTGCAGCAATGATCATATCGTTGTGTCCCGAGAACAGAATGGCCAGCGCGAAGGCACCCTGAAGGCGGGGCAGGACGGCCGCCATCGCTTCCTCGGGCGACGCGCCCTGGGCGAGCGCGCGGTCAAGCAGGCGTACCACCGTTTCGGTGTCGGTCTCGGAGTCGAAGGTCGCGCCTTCGGCCTCGAGTTCCGCGCGTAGCTCGGCGTGGTTCTCGATGATGCCGTTGTGCACGACGGCGACACGGGCGGTCGCGATCGGGTGCGCGTTCGCTTCCGACGGCCGGCCGTGCGTGGCCCAGCGTGTGTGGCCGATGCCAATGGTGCCGGCGAGCGGTTCGGAAGCAAGACGTTCCGCTAGCCGCACGAGCTTGCCCTCCGCACGGCGGCGGGCGATCGTGCCGTTCACCAAGGTCGCGATGCCCGCACTGTCGTATCCGCGATACTCAAGTCGCTTCAGCGCCTCGAGCAGAAGCGGAGCGGCCTCGCCACGCCCGACCACCCCGACAATGCCGCACATCAGGATTGCTCCTTACGCGCCTTGATGAATTTTGTCGCCCGGCCGGGTTTCTCGACCTGGCGTGCGCGGCCGAAGGCCATCGCCTCCGCTGCCACGTTGTCCGTGATGGTGGAGCCGGCGGCGATGAAGCTGCCATCGCCGAGAGTGAGCGGCGCAACGAGGGTGGCGTTGGAGCCGACGAAAACGCCTTTACCGATCACCGTGCGGTGCTTCCTCACCCCGTCGAAATTGCATGTGATGGTACCGGCGCCGATATTCGAGGCGTCTCCGATGGTTGCATCTCCAAGATACGCGAGATGATTTGCCTTTGCCTCCGCACCGAGTCGGGTGTTCTTCAGCTCGACGAAGTTGCCGACGTGCGCCCTCTCGCCGACCTCGGCCCCCGGGCGAAGCCTGGCGAAGGGGCCGACGACCGCGCTGGCGCGCACGACACACCCCTCGAGGTGGGAGAAGGAGCGGATCTCCGCCCCTTCCTCCACCGTCACCCCCGGCCCAAACACAACGTGTGGGTGGACGACGACATCGGGTGCCAGTGCTGTGTCCCAGGCGAAGAAGACTGTTTCGGGCGCGATCAGGGTTACTCCGTTTTCCATCGCGCGGGCTCGCAGGCGCGCCTGCAGGATGGCTTCCGCGGCGGCGAGTTCGGCACGCGAATTCACCCCCACCACTTCGTCCTCCGCCGCTTCGGCCGCCACCACGCGCGCGCCTTCGGCGCGGGCGATCGCCACGATGTCGGTCAGGTAGTACTCGCCCTTGGTGTTGGCGTTGCCGACCTGGCGCAGCCAGCGCAACAGCTCGCGAGCAGGAGCGCAAAACAGGCCTGCGTTGCAGAGGGTCACGGCGCGCTCCTCCGCGGTCGCGTCGCGCCACTCGACGATGCGTGAGACAAATCCGTCGTTGTCAAGTACCACCCGGCCGTACTGCGCTGGGTCGGCGGGGCGGAACACGAGCAGCGCGAGGGCGGCCTCTGCCTCGCGGCGGCGGGCGGCGAGCGCGCGCATGGTTTCGGGACGAACTAAGGGGACGTCGCCATACAGGATCATCGCGTCGCCCACGGTCGCTTCCAGGGCCGGGGTGGCGGCGAGCACGGCGTGCGCGGTGCCGAGCCGCTCCTGTTGCACGAAGCAGGCTGCTGGAGCGACGGCGCGGCGCATCGCCGCAAAGGCCGCTTCGGGGCCGATCACTACCGCCGCTTGGGTGAAGCCGGCAGCGCGTGCAGCATCCAGGACGTGCGCTACCATCGGTCGGCTGGCCAAGGGATGCAGGGGTTTCGGCAAGCGCGAACGCATACGCGTGCCGAGGCCCGCGGCGAGGATCACGGCGAGGGACGGATAATCGCGCACGGGCGCGGGTTTTGCCGCGCGCAGAGCCTGGTTGTCAAAACGTCATCGCATCGTCGCGACAGCGCTGCGCTCGCGCGCCCGAAGAGCTGACCGGTCAGTTGCCGATCTCGCGCAGAGGCGTTGCCACCTCACCACGGCCGACTCTGGTCAGGTGGATGTGAACCGTGCCCCAGTTCGTGTCGGCATCGATCCGCACAGGGATCGCGGGCAGGTCGGGCGCGGGTCGGGCGAGCCAGGCGGTGCCGGCGCGCGGCTCGCGCGCCTGAGCGGGGTCGGCTTCGCGCCAGAACCCGGCGACTTGACGGCCCTCGAAGCGGCACCGAAGAGCCGGGCCGGCGTAGATCCCCCAGCGATGGGGAGCGAGCATGTCCTCGCCCTCCGTGGCTGCGGTGAAGTCGCTACGTCGACGGCCATCGAACACCGCCGCCGCGCCTTCACATCCCCCGGTAGCCGAGACGCGGGCGATCAGCGCGGCCAGAGCCGACATCGTGTCCACCGTGCCCTGTTGCAGATCGGCTGGCACGGGCTCACGCTCCTCATGGTTGGCGGGGATGAGCGTAAGGACCTCGGGCGCGTTGCCATTCCAGCGCATCGTGATGCGCCGCACGCGGTCACGCCAGCGCCCTTCCATGGCGTAGCGGTCGGGAGCGAGGCCGACCGCGCTGGTCGGAGCGACCTTGCCCTCGACCTCCGAGACCTGTTCGCCGCGCACGAAGGCGGCGAGCAGCCCGGCGGTGCGCAGCCGAGCCACAGCGCGGTACCGGTCGGATGAGAGGGCGAGCGAGGCGTCAAGCTCTGCCACCCGGAAGCCTGAGAAAAAGACAGTGTAGGAGGCAAACACCGGCTCGTCGGAGGCGCCCATCGGCTCGCTTGCTGCCCGCACCGGCAGCGCTGAGGTGAGGGCGACAGCGGCGATGAAGAGAAGACGGGTCATACATCACTTCTTGGCTGCCGCCTCCGACTGCGCAAGACGCGTTCGCGTCATCGCGCCGCCTGCTGGCTGGCTACAGGAGAGGCGCGGGTGATCGAGACGACCAGGGTGCCTAGCCAGTCGATGCCCATTTCCAGCCTGACGGGCATCACCGGTGCTCCGTCGAAGGGAGGCGCGAACCACACCGCGCCGAACTGCGTCTTTTCCGCTTCGGCACGATCCCAATCGCGCCAGAAGCCGCCGATCTGCCGCCCCTCCAGGCGACAGCGCACCGCCTCAACCCCCGGCCGCTCTGCGACCGGCCCGGTGCCGGCCGGAGTGAGCACGATCCGCTTCAGCCGCCGCCCGTCGAAGATGGTGAGCGTCATGGCGCAGCCAGCCTGGCCGCGGGCGGAGACCGAGTGGGCAACGGATACGAGCGCGGTGAGGGTGTCGATGCCACCTTGGGCAAGGCCAGGCGGCACAGGCTCGCGCTCTGGCACCTCGGGCGGCTCCAACCGGGTGCGCGTCTCCGCTTCAGTCAGCGTAATCTCCACCAACCGGCGCTCGCCCTGCCAGTCGCCCTCGGCGCGGAAGATGACGGGCCTTGGCCCGGATGGCGTCAGGCGTCCTTCGGCGATGGCAGTCTGGTCGAAGCGGGTGGTGAGCAGGGCGAGGCCAGACGAACGGGCCCGAGCGCGCACGCGGTAGGCCTCGTCGCGCAGGTCGGCCATGACATCGATCGTCATCACCCGAAAGCCGCCAACACGCGCCGTATACTGCGCTTCCACCGACGCGGCAGAGGCCGGCGGCGCAGCAAGCAGAATGGCGGCGGCGGCGAGAGCCAAGCGCATGGCGTGACTGTGGTGAGGCGCGCGTGTGCGTGCAAGCGCCCTCGGCTTGACGCTCGGTCAGGCGCGGCCCTATCACCTCGCGCACGGGCGTGTAGCTCAGCGGGAGAGCACTGCCTTCACACGGCAGGGGTCGTAGGTTCAATCCCTACCGCGCCCACCATCTTCGCTAGCGGCAGTGACAGACCGTCTCAGGGCTCGGTCCGCCACCATGCGACTCGGCCGCAG
>CALFVI010000004.1 GCA_937928775.1 uncultured Elioraea sp.
CTTGAGATGGGCGACCAGGTCGCGGATTTCGCCGACCGCGATCGGGTCGATACCCGCCAAAGGTTCGTCGAGAAGGATGAAGGATGGGTGAGTGGCGAGAGCCCGCGCGATCTCCACCCGCCGCCGTTCGCCGCCCGAGAGGGCGATCGCGGGCGTGCGGCGGAGATGGCTGATCGAAAACTCGGCGAGAAGGTCGTCGAGGATCGCCTCGCGCCGGTCGCGATCGGGCTCCACCGCCTCCAGAATGGCGCGGATATTATCTTCGACCGAGAGGCCGCGGAAGATGGAGGCCTCCTGCGGAAGATAGCCGAGCCCAAGCCGCGCGCGGCGATACATCGGCAGCTGCGTGATGTCCGCCCCGTCTAGCACAATGCGGCCCTCATCGGGGCGGACGAGGCCGATGATGAGGTAGAAGCAGGTGGTCTTGCCGGCGCCGTTCGGCCCAAGGAGGCCGACCGCTTCGCCGCGGCGCACCGAGAGCGAGACATTCCGCAGCACTGGCCGTTTCCGGTAGCGCTTGCCGAGGTTTTCCGCGATCAGACCCGGGCTGCCGGGAAGCACGGTCAGCGGGGCGTGACGCGCGCTGGGGGCTGGCGGCGCGGATGGGGCGTTCACGGCCCACCCCCGAGAGCAGGCGCGGGGGGACGACGCTCCTCAGGCACGAGCATGCCAGCGACCCGCCCGCCCGGCGCGGGCAGAAGCCGCGACACCCCGGTGCGCAGGTTCACCTCCGCCACCGCGCCGTTGAGCTGGTTTTGCCCGCGCGTAATCCGCACCGCGCCGAACAGGCGCGCCACCCCTTCGCCCGGCAGGTAGATGGCGCGATCGCCGCGCACGACCTCGGTCGCGGTGGTGATGCGCACCTCGCCCCAGGCCTCGGCCCGCTCGAGCCGTCCCGCCCCTGGCACGGGGGTGCCGCGCACGGTCTCTTGCCCCGCTTTCGCGCGCTCGGCGAACCAGGCGGCGATGGTGTCCGCCTCCAGTCGGCGGTCGGGCGACGTGACGACGGCTTGGCCGCGCGCCACCGCCATGCGGCTCGCTGACCAGTATTCGAGTGCGTCTCGTGCGGTCAGCGTGTCCGTGCCGTTGGTCAGCGACAGCGCGCGTCCGGTCAGCACCAGCACCTTACGGTCAAGGTCGTAGATCGCGCGGTCGCCTTGCGCGCGGTCGTTGCCGGCGACGATGCGCACTCTGCCGTCCGCCTCCAGCCGCCACACTTCGGAGGCGCCGCCGAGGGGAGAGCCGTCGGTGACACGATTCTCCCCGCCCGTCCGCGGCCGGTAGCGGGCGACGAGACGATCGGCGAAGACGGTTGTTCCGTCGCGGGTCGCGCGCGCGTTGCCTTGGGCGATCACCACCTGCTCATCGCGCCGCCATTCGATCGCGCCATCCGCCAGCACCTCCACCGGGCCCCGGCCCGCGAGGCCCAGATCCTGCGCCGCCGCCGTGGAAGCGAGGAGAAGGCCCAGGGCAGCGAGGCGCAAGCGGCTCACGGCACGCTCTCCGTGGTGCGCAGGAGCATGCGCGCGGGGCCGGGGAAGATCACCAGCGTTCCCTTGTCCTCGATCCGGAACCCAGGCGCATCCACGCTTCCCGCAGGTCCCTGCACAGCAACCGGCGAATTGCCCTCGGCGCGGCCCGAGGCGAGGTCGATCCGCGCCTTCGCCGTGTGCACCGCGTAGCCCGCATCGTGGTGCAGCACGACCTCGCCTTCGAGGTCGAGCACACGCCGAGCGCGGTCGAAGCGGCCCGACTTCGCCGCGAGCGTGACCCAGGATCCGTCCTCCAGCGTGACGTCGGCCCGCGGCGCGGCGAGGTCGACAAAGTGTGACCCGGGAGCCTGCTCTGCCCAATCGGCGGTGAGGGTGAACGGGCGGTCGCGGTCGTCCCGACCGCTGTAGTGGGGGGCGAGCACGCGCGCGCTTTCGGAGAGGTTTTGCAGCGGCTTGCGGTAGGCCACCCGCGTGCGTTCCTCGCTGCCGGTGAGCTGCGGCCAGCCGAGGGTCAAGGCGAGGGCCGCGACGGCAGCGACCGTCAGGGTGCGCTTCAGAACGCCGACCACCAGGCGACGGCGGGCGATCGCGCCCGCGTCGAGCACCGGGTGCCGGGCCCGCAGCGACGGGATGCGCCGCTGGCCGGGCTGGGGGGCAGGACGGGCCGATCCGGTCGCGACGACCCTCATGCCACCCCGGCGCGCAGCAGGTCGTGCACGTGCAGGATCCCGATCGGTCGTTCGCCTTCGACGACGAACAGGGCGGTGATCCGGCGTTCGTTCATCTCGCGCAGCGCTTCGGCCGCCAGCGCTTCGGGGCCGATGGTGCGCGGGTTCGGCGTCATCACCTCGGCCGCTTGGCGCGACAGCAGAGTGGGGCTCATGTGCCGGCGCAAATCGCCGTCGGTGATGATGCCGACAAGCCGCCCGCCCTCGTCGGTCAAACCGAGGCAGCCGAAGCGGTGCGCGGTCATGCGCACGATCGCCTCGTCCATGCGCGTGCTGAGGGGCGCAAGCGGCACCTCTTCCTCCGTGTGCATCAGGTCACGCACGCGCAGAAGCCGCCGCCCGAGCCGGCCCCCCGGATGCAGCACGCGGAAATCCTCCGCCCCGAAACCCTTGCGGGCAAGCAGGGCGACGGCGATCGCGTCGCCCAAGGCGAGCATCAGCGTGGTCGAGGTGGTGGGGGCAAGGCCAAGCGGGCAGGCCTCGGGCGCGTCCGGCAGCACCAAGGCGACGTCGGCATGGCGGGCGAGCGTGCTCTCGCCGCGCGAGGTCATTGCCACGAGCGGGATGCCGAAGCGGCGCGTGTGCAAGACGAGGTCGGTCAGTTCGCTCGTCTCCCCCGAGTTGGAGAGGGCGAGCACGGCGTCGGCGGGGGTGACCATGCCGAGGTCGCCGTGGCTAGCTTCGGCCGGGTGAACGAACTGGGCGGGACGTCCCGTTGAGGCGAGGGTGGCAGCAATCTTGCGCGCGACATGCCCGGACTTGCCGATGCCGGAGACGATGATCCGCCCCTTCACCGCGTCCAAAAGATCGAGGGCGGCGACGAAACGGTCATCGAGCGCGCGCGCGAGACGGTCGAGCGCTGCGGCCTCGGTGGTCAGCACTCGGCGGGCCGCGGCGAGGTCATCGCCGCCAAGGGCCTGATCGGCAGAAGGGTTGGCTGGGCGCAGGGCTGGGACGGACATCGCCCTTGATGTAGGGCCGCCATCCGCGCCGGGTCAATCAACCGGCGGGTATGTTCTGGCAAGACTTGTGCCAGCCGCTGGCGATCCGCCTACTCCGGCGTGATGTTGCCAAGGCGCGCGATTTCCGCCCACAGCGCGAGATCGCGCTCGAGAAAGGCGCGGAACGCCGCCGGATCCATGCCGCCCGTCTCGCCGCCGGCGTTCGCCATGCGCGCGCGCAGGCGTTCGTTCTCCAGCGCGACACGCACGGCATCGTAAAGGGCGGCGACCGTTGCCTCTGGCATGCCGGCGGGGCCGAGCAGGCCAAACCATGCGGCAACTTGAGGCAGATCCGGCACCTGCTCCTCGAGCGCGGGCAGGCTCGGAAAATGTGCCGAGCGCCTGCCCCCGGTGACCGCGATCGGGCGCACGCGCCCCGCGTCGATCAAGGGGCGCGCGACGTCGAGAGGCGCGAACATCGCGTCCACCCGGTTGCCTGCGACGTCGGCGAGAGCCAAAGCGCTGCCGCGAAACACCGCTTCCGGCCCGGACAGGCCAAGCCGCGCCCGCACCAGCACCGTTTGCATGTGCAGCGAGGAGCCGAGCCCGCCGATGGCGAAGGAATATCGCGACGGCTCGGCCTTCGCCGCGGCGAGGAAGGAGGCGAGGTCGCGCTCGGCGAGCCCGGGGCGGACGACGAGCACGGAGGTGCTGAGGCGGCCGAGCAGGGTGATCGGAGTGAAGTCCTCGAGCGGGCGATAGGGCAGAGACTTTTGCAGAACCGTGTTCAGGGTGTGCGAGGTGAAGGCGACGAGAAGGGTGGAACCGTCGGGGCGGGCGCGGGCGACGGCCTGAGCGGCGATGTTGCCCCCCGCCCCGCTGCGGTTCTCCACCACCACCGTCCGCCTGAGCTGTTCCGCCATCACGGGCGCGATCTCGCGCGCCAGCGTGTCGGTGGTGCCGCCGGGCGCAGCGCCGACAACGAGGGTGATCGTTCCGCCAGGCGGCGGCAGGGCGAAGGCGGAGGCCGGGGCTAGGGCCGCCGCTGCCAGCAGGACGCGGCGCGATAGCAGGGACAAATCGACCTCCTTTCGCACATCCTCTCACGCATCGTCGCCGGTCAGGATCTTCGGTCGCGGCGGGCCGGCATAGGGGTCGAGGCCCGACATCTCGGTCACAGCGATCACCCGGCAGTCTTCGCACATGCGCATGAGGTCGATGTTGGCGGCGTTGCCCCGATACATCCAATGGCTCTCCGCAAGCTTCGCCACCACCCGCCCGATCGAGGATTTGACGCCAAAGAGCTTGCCGCAGCGGATGCAGGCGAAGGGCTCCTCCTCCTTGATCACCCGCGGCGTGGCGACATCGGCTCCGACATTGAGCCGGGGGACGAGGGTGATCACCTTCTCCGGGCAGGTGGCGGCGCAGAGGCCGCACTGCACGCAGGCATCCTCGATGAAGGAGAGCTGTGGGCGGTCGGGGTTGTCGCGCAGAGCCCCAGTCGGGCAGGCGGAAACGCACGCAAGACAGAGCGTGCAGCCTTCCACGTTCACCGCCAGGGTGCCGAAGGGTGCCTTCTCGGGCAGGGGCACGATGTCGACCGGGGCAGGGGCCGCCTTGGCGAGCTCGCGCAGGCTGATCAAGGCGAGGCTCCGCTTGTCTCCCATCGGCGCGAAGGTTCGCGGCGCTGGAACGCCCTCGCGGCGGGGCAGGGCGGCGAGAGCGGCGGCGAGCGCATCCGGATCTGAGGCCTCGATCGTGCCGACTCGGCCCTCACCGAAGCCCCAGGCGCGCAGCACAGTGTCCGACAGAGCGAGAGTCCGATCCAGCGCCTCGCGGTCGTGGCGCGAGCGCGCCGGCAACAGCACGCGAAGGTCCGCCGCGCCGTAGGCGAAGGCGGCCGCCACCGTCTCCAGCCCGAGCGCCGTCACCTCGTTCAGCGCGAAGGGGAGAACCCGGGCCGGCAGTCCGTCGCCGAACCGCGCCAACGCCTCGATCAGCGGCGCGCCGTGCTCGCCCTCGTGGATCAGCAGCACTGCGCGGTCTCCCCCCGCCTCGCGGTAAGTGAGCAGCAGAGCGCGCAAGCGCTTGAGCAGCGCCTCGGCGGGCGGCAGCGCGTACGACGCCGCTCCGGTCGGGCAGACGGCGGCGCAGGAGCCGCAGCCCGCACAGATCATCGGGTCGAGGGCGACGGCATCGCCGTTGGGCCTGATCGCTCCCACCGGGCAGAGATCGAGGCAGCGCGTGCACCCCGTTTTGCGCGACCGCGAGTGGGCGCAGAGCGCCTCCGTGAACGTAACGTATCGCGGCTTGTCGAAGGTGCCAACGAGGTCCGCCGCATCGAAGATTGCGCGTTCGACCGCGACCGGGTCGTTCGGATCCGCCCTCAGGTAGCCGGGGCGCTTGTGGGGCGCGGGGAAGAGGGGGGTGAGGCCGGAGAGATCGAGAATGAGGTCGGCCCGGCTTTTCGCTGCATCGCGCGCTGGGCCGAAGACAAGGCTTGCGCGCGAGGAGGGGGAGGGGGCGGCGTAGTCGTCGACCACGAGCTCGAAGGCGCCGAGGTAGCCCGAAGCGCGCACGATCCGCCCCTTGACAACCGGGAACTCGGTTGTGCGCGGCGGGGTGACGTCTTTTGGGTCGGCGAGCAGGACGGTGATGTTGAGCTTGCTGGCAAGCCGCCTCGCTGCCTCAATCGCCCTCTCGTCCCGGCCGTAGATCAGCGCCACCCCCTGCGAACGAAAGGTGACAATCGGGGTAGGGGGCATCGGCACCTGGGCGGCGGCGATCAGCGCCGCCATTTTCGGCCCTGCCCGATCGGCCTCGGCCGACCAGCCGGCCGTCTCGCGCAGCCAGACGGTCTCGACCGCGTGCCCCACCTTGGCGTCCGCCGCCGCGTCGGCGAACACCGCGCGCTCCTGCACGCAGCCCACCAGCACCTCGCCCTGCGCGAGCGCGGCGGTGAGCCTTGGCAGTTCAGCCCGGCAGAGCTGGCGCGCCGTTTCCAGCCGCGCGCCGCGGCAGCCCGTGGCGAGCGCCCGCTCATCCAGCGGCATGCTGTCTTCGCAGGAGCAGACGAAGACCGTCCGTCCCACTCGGGAATCGCTGTGCGTTCCGTCGGGCATCGGCCCCAGTCCTCCCGCGCCTGTCCATCTCACCGTTGCCAGCATATATGACAAACGCGCAACCGGAGACAGGGAGCGATGCAGACAGAGATCCTGACCCCGCCGCTCGATCTGCCCCCCCTTTACCGGGAGGTGGCGCTGCGGGAAGGGGGGGATGCGTTTGCTCAGGCGTGCGCCATCGCGCCGCATGCTGGGGCGGGCACGCTCGTCTGGTCGCGCTCTTACCGGCGGTTCGACGTCGCGGTGGTGCTCGAGCCGGACCGGCCGGTCGCGCCAGCGCGTCTCGCCCTCTACGCTGGCATGGTCGCCTTGGCCGACATGCTGGCGGTGCATGCTCCGCCCGAGACGCCGCTCGCCTTTGTCTGGCCCGACCAGATCGAGATTGACGGGGCGGCGGCTGGCGGGGTGCGTCTGGCCTGGGCGGAGGCTGAAGAGAACGCCATTCCCGCCTGGCTGGTCTTGCACGCTGGGCTGCGCGTGGCCTTCGACGACGGCGTGGAGCCGGGTGCCATGCCGGAGGTGACGTCCCTGCTCGAGCAGGGCTTCGAGCCCGTGGAGGTGGGACGGCTCGTCGAATCCTACGCTCGGCACCTTATGGCTTGGCTGCATGACTGGCAGCAGCGCGGGCCCCGCCCGCTTCTCGAGTCCTATCTCGCGCGGCTGGCGAAGCCCCAAGCGGCGAAGCGCGGGACCGACCCGGCGACGGGGGACCTCATCCTGCGCGACGAAGCGGGGCGCGAGGAGCGGCTGAGCCTCGCTTCTGCCCTTGCCTCACCGTCCTGGCTCGCCGCCGCAGGAGTAGACGAATGACCGACACGCCGCGCGCGATCCTGCGCACGATCCGGCTCGACCCCTCTGATACACTGATTTTCGAGGCTGCCGCCGAGCCGGGCGAAATCGCGGTGGTCGGCACCTTCTTGTTCTGGGACGCTGACATCGAGTCGCTGGCGGGCAAGGCCCGCCAGGCCTTCCGGGCGGGCTTCCTCGGCGTGGCGAGTTTCGGCTGGTCGACCCTGGTCACGGTCGGCTCCGCCGGAGCCGAAGAGAGGGCGGCGGCCGTCGCCTCCCTCGCCGCCCTCATCCGTGACCGGCTCGGCGCACCTGATGAGGCTTCCGCGCGGGCGGCCGCAGAGGAGGAGATCGCGTACGCGCAAAGCCTGTGCGAGGGGCACGCGCCCGGCACGCTGATCGCGCTTTCCCGCACCCTCGAGGAGGGCGGGCGGATCCGCGAACGCTTCCGCACCCTGCGCCTGCGTGGCCGCCCGCAGGCCCTGCCCGTGATCGGGGTGATCCGCGAGGAGGGCGAGGAAGTGGCTGTGCAGCCCATCGACCTCGTCGGGCTGATGCGGTCAGGGGGCGTGCGATGAGCCGCGACTTTTGGCTTGCGTGCGGCCATCACCTTGCCGAACGGCACCCGACGGGCGGGGTGGCGGTAACGGATGCCCTGCTTGCCGCCTGGCTTGCCCGCCCCGAACTGGTGCCCCCTCCGGAGGCGTGCGAGGCCGAATGCGCCCTGCACGCTGCCCTCCTTGCCGACCCGCGCCGCCCGGTCACGGAGGCTGAGATCGCTCGTCTGGCGGATCAGGATGCGCGCGAGAACTGGTCTGTCTGGCTCGCCTTCCGCGACCATCTTCTCGCCCACCCCACGGTTGAGGCCGCCTACGCCGCGCTTTTCTCGCGTGACCTCTCTGCCATGCCGCCAATGTTTCTCGCCCAGCTCGTGCAGCTGATCCTGCGCAACGTGCTTGATGGCTGCGAGGACGCGTTCATGCTGCGGGCGGCCGAACTGTTCTTCCGCCCTCAGCGCGCCTCCACCGAGGGCGGCAATCTGCTCCTCGCCGACGAAGAGGTGGTGGAGGGTGCCGCGAGGGGCCGAGGGGGATTCGGCGTGCTCGGCTCCCTGATCGCCGAAGCGGGGGCGAGGGTGGCGATCGAACTCGATGTGCTGAACGAAGCGAACGCCGCGCAGTACTGGGACCGGTCCGATCGGCACGATGTCGTGCTCGACCTCACCTTCGGCCGTGCTGGCCAGGCGGCGCTTGCGCGCGTGATCGCCCTGTGGGTTGCGCACATGACCGGGGCGGAGGTGGAGGTTGAGCCGCTGCAGACGATCCACGACGAGGCGTGGGTGTGGTATGTCGGACTGGACGCGGAGGCCTCGTCGATCGTCGGCCGGCTCTGGCGCGGCGAGGCGGTGGAGCCTGAGGCGCTCGGGCGCATCGCCGCCCTCTATGCCCTGCGGTTTAAGGACACGCGCCTCGTGCTGCCCCAGGTGGGATCACGCCCGGTGTATCTCGCTCTCGCCATGGACGTTGCGCGCCGGGTGCGCATGAAGCCGCAGAATCTGCTCGTGAACCTTCCCTTCACGGCGCGCGGGGCGAGGGCGGCCTGAGATGGAGCCGGTGCTGCACCTCCCTGTCTCGGTGGTGGTCGAGAAGCGGGCCTCGCAAAGCCCCTGGGTCGACCATCTCTGGGTTCCTGTCGCCGTGCTGCCTGCCCCCACCGTCGCCGCGCCATGGACCGTGCTGCGCCGGGAAGGCGACATCACCGCCTACATCGCGGGCCAGGCTGAGCTCGAACTCGTCGCTTCCGATACCCTGGGCTACAAAGCGAACCTGGAGAGCGGGCGGCCGGTGCTTTGGGTGGTGCTCCGCCCCACGCTGGAGGAGCCGGGGGTGGAGCTGCACCGTGTGCTGGCCGACGCCGCCGAGGCGGAGAGCCTCGTCAGTGTGGGCGCGGCCGACATCATCGAGCCGGTGCCGATGCCGGGTCCGATTCGCGAGACGCTGGAGGCCTTCGTCGCCGCGCATCATCGCGAACGCAGCTTCGTCAAGCGCAAGCGCAATCGCGCCTCGCCGGAGGCGCTGGCTGCCCGGCCGAAGGTGACGGACGAGGATGGCTGAGGAGCGACAGATGGAGGAGACGCGCGGCGAGGGGTTTCTCGCGCGCTGGTCGCGCCGCAAAAGGGCCGCGCGCGAGGGCGTGACGGTCGAGCCTGAACCGCAGGCGCTGCCACCAGCCAAAGCGCCGCCAGAGGCGGCGGCGGACCCGGCAGCGGCGGAGGAGGAGGCGGTCGATCTCACGCAACTGCCAAAGATCGAGGAGATCACGGCCGAGACCGACCTTTCCGCCTTCTTTCGCAAGGGTGTGCCGGCTGCTCTGCGCAACGCCGCACTACGCCGCGCCTGGTCGCTTGATCCGACGATCCGCGACTTCATCGGCCCGGCCGACTATGCCTGGGACTGGAACACGCCGGGCGGCGTGCCCGACTTCCTCGACGGTGTGGGCGAGACGCCAGCGATCCGTGCCCTGGTTGAGCGAATGTTCTCCCCTCCATCGCCCCCGCTGCGGGCGGCGGAGGAAGACCGCCCAACGTCCCTCGCCGCGGCCGAAGAGAGGCCCGCCCTGCCCGAGGCGGTGCGGCTGCCCGACACGCCGCCAGCGGCACCCATCGCCGAGGCCGAGGCGGGCGAGAGCCAGGGCGAGGGGCCCGGGACCAGCCGGCAGGGGGAGGCGGCAGGGCGCGAAGCGGCCGTCTTGCAATCCGAGTCCGCGACCCTGTCTTCACCCTTGCCGCTGGCTCGACGCCACGGAGGCGCCTTGCCCTCATAAGGGGCGCGCTGGCCAACAGGCCCGACCATTTCGGTTGGGCTTTTGCTGCGTTGCGATCACGCATTCGCGAGCAGGGGTCTTGGCAAGCCTTCCGATTTGCGCCTACAGTCGACGCAAAGGGTCGGGAGAAGGAGCGTCTCGCGATCCCTGCGAACAGGACGATCAGCGGTGGGAGTGGACGCGCTGACCGGGCGAACTGCGGTGGATGAGACCGATCTTGGCCGAGTGCGGCTGTATCGGCTCCTCGCCTCGTTGCTGGCGCAGCCACCGGGGGAGGCTCTGCTCGCCCGACTGGCGGGGCTGACCGGGGATGAGACAGCGCTCGGATCCGCCCTCGGCGCCCTCAGCGAGGCTGCGGCCGATACGACGGCCGAGGGTGTGGAGCGAGAGTTCTTCGAACTCTTCATCGGGCTCGGTCGCGGCGAACTCCTTCCCTATGCGAGCTACTACCTGACGGGTTTCTTACACGAGCGGCCGCTCGCACGGCTGCGCGGTGATCTCGCCCGGCTCGGCGTGGTGCGTGCGGAGGGGGTGGCGGAGCCTGAGGACCACATCGCAACTCTGTGCGAGGTGATGGCGGGTCTGATCGACGGCAGCTTCGCTGCGCCGGCCGGCGAGGATGGGCGGTTTTTTGACCGCCACCTGAAGCCCTGGGCCGGGCGTTTCTTCGCCGATCTTGAGGCGGCGAAGGCAGCGCGTTTTTACCGTGCCGTCGGCGGGCTTGGCGCGCGGTTTGTCGCGATCGAGGCGGAGGCTTTGGCGCTGCCGTCTTGATCTCGATCAAATGCTATCGGCACGTGATGGTCGATGATGCCAGTGGAGTTGCAGAGTCCGGACTTGGTTGTCGGGTGAGGCAGGAAGGTGGGAGAGAGACCGATGAACGAGGCGAAGGAAATGGTGGAGGCGCGTCGGCGCTTCCTGCGCGGGCTCGGGGTTGCGGGCGCGGTGGCCGCGGCTGCCCCGTTCGGCGGCGCCACTCCCGCTGAGGCGCGCGAGAGCCGCGAGGAGCGGCGGCGCGCCCGGTACCAGCCGAATTCGCCCCATGTACAGGCGTTCTATCGCACGAATCGCTACGAGCGCTGACGTTGCGGTCGGAACGGGGAGGAGAGAGATGCTGATCAAGCGGAGTGAGGCTGAGGCTGTGCGCGGCGGGCTGGCCGCGTCGTTTGCTGCGCTGTCGTCCGGGGCGCTCGATCGTCGCGCGTTTTTGCGCCGGTCGGGGGTTGCTGCCAGTGGGCTCGCCGCCCTGGGCGCGCTGAGTGCGGGCACCGTGAAGAAGGCCGAAGCGGGACCGATGCAGCCCGGGGTGAGGGTCGAGCTTCGGAAGAATTTGTGCACGCATTGTTCGGTCGGCTGCACGGTTCTGGCCGAGGTGCAGAATGGGGTTTGGGTTGGGCAGGAGCCGGCTTGGGAGAGCCCGATCAATCGCGGCACGCACTGCGCGAAAGGCGCAGCGGTGCGCGAGCTTGTGCACGGCGATCGCCGCCTGAAATACCCGATGAAGCTCGAGGGCGGGCAGTGGAAGCGGATCTCGTGGGCGCAGGCGATTGACGAGATTGGCGACAAGTTGCTACGTATTCGCAACGAGTCTGGCCCTGATGCCGCCTTCTTCCTCGGTTCTGCGAAGTTCTCCAACGAAGGCGCGTATCTCTTCCGCAAGCTCGCTGCGTTCTGGGGCACGAACAATGTCGACCACCAGGCGCGGATCTGTCACTCGACCACGGTGGCGGGCGTGGCCAACACTTGGGGCTACGGGGCGCAGACCAACTCGTACAACGACATCCGCAATTCGAAGACCATCGTGATCATGGGTGGCAATCCGGCGGAGGCCCACCCGGTCAGCTTGCAGCATGTTCTTCAGGGCAAGGAGAAGAACCGGGCCAATCTTATCGTGATTGACCCGCGCTTCACCCGCACCGCCGCGCATGCCACCGAGTATGTCCGCCTTCGCCCCGGCACCGACATTCCGCTGTTGTGGGGCATCCTGTGGCACATTTTTGAAAACGGGTGGGAGGACAAGGAGTTCATCCGCCAGCGCGTGTACGGCATGGAGGAGGTGCGCAAGGAGGTGGCGAAGTGGACGCCGGAGGAGGTGGAACGCGTCACCGGCGTGCCGGGCGCCCAGCTCCGTCGGGTGGCTGAGAAATTCGCCAAGGAGAAGCCGGCGACCTTGATTTGGTGCATGGGCATGACCCAGCACACGGTGGGTACGGCCAATGTGCGCGCGGCCTGCGCACTTTTGCTCGCCACCGGCAATGTCGGCGGCGCTGGCAACGGGGCGAACATCTTCCGCGGCCACTGCAATGTGCAGGGCGCGTCCGATTTCGGCCTCGACACCGCCTCCCTGCCTGCCTACTACGGGCTCGATGAGGGCGCGTGGCGGCATTGGTGCCGCGTGTGGGAGGTTGACTATGAGTGGATGCGCGGCCGCTTCGGCCCGCCGGGGGCAGACGATGCCACCCGCAAGCGCATGATGGAGCTGCCCGGCGTCACCACCACCCGTTATATTGACGCCACGCTGCTTGAGCCGGTGAAGGACGGAACGCGGCAGTTGGCGGAAGGGCAGCCGAACTACCGCGCGATGCTGGTGTTCGGCCACGGCGGCAATACTGTGGTGCGGATGCCGGAAGCGGTGGCGGCGCTGGAGAAGCTTGACTTGCTGGTGGTCGCCGACCCGCACCCGACGACCTTCGCCGTGCTGCACAACCGCAAGGACAACACTTACCTGCTGCCGATTTGCACGCAGTTCGAGTGCTCCGGCAGCCGCACGGCGTCCAACCGGTCGGTGCAGTGGGGCGAGCAGATCGTCGAGCCGATCTTCGAGAGCAAGACCGACTACGAGGTGATCTACCGGCTCGCCGAGAAGCTCGGGTTCGCGAACGAGATGTTCAAGAACATCACCGTTCGCAGCAAGGTTCCTGAGCCGGAAAGCGTGCTGCGCGAGATCAATCGCGGCGCCTGGTCGACGGGCTATACGGGCATCTCGCCCGAACGGCTGAAGGCGCACATGAAGTACCAGCGTTACTTTGATCTCGTGACGCTGCGCGCCGGGCCGGACGCGCCGGCCGAAGTGCGCGGCGACTACTACGGCCTGCCCTGGCCGTGCTGGGGCACGCCGGAGCTTCGCCACCCCGGCACGCACATTCTCTACAACACGCACCTGCACGTGAAAGAGGGGGGCGGAACGTTCCGTGCGCGCTTCGGCGTCGAGCGCAACGGCGTGAGCCTCCTGGCGGAAGGGTCCTACTCCAAGGGTTCCGAGATCCAGGACGGCTACCCCGAGTTCACCATGGCGGTGCTGAAGCGGCTCGGTTGGGACAAGGAGCTCACCGCCGAGGAGCGGGCGGTGATCGAGCGGATCGGCGGCAACAACGTCGATCGCGTCTCCTGGGCCACGGACCTTTCAGGCGGCATCATTCGCGTCGCGCTTGAGCACGGGTGTTCGCCTTTCGGCAATGCCAAGGCGCGTGCATTTGCCTGGAACCTGCCCGATCCGGTTCCAGTGCACAGAGAGCCGATCTACAGCCCGAGGCCCGATCTGGTGGCGAAGTATCCGACGCGCGACAACTTCATGGCGCACCGCGTGATCAACTACGGGCGCACGGTGCAGCAGCTCGCCGTTGACAGGAACATCGCCCGCGACTTCCCGATCGTGCTCACCTCTGGCCGCCTCGTCGAATACGAGGGCGGTGGCGAGGAGACGCGGTCGAACAAGTGGCTGGCCGAGCTTCAACAGGACATGTTCGTCGAGATCAACCCGCAGGATGCGGCCGAGCGCGGCATTCGCGACGGCCAGTGGGTGCTGGTCTGGGGCCCGGAGATGCCGAAAGATAAGGTGTGCCGGATGAAGGCCCTGGTGACCGAGCGTGTCGGCAAGGGGGTGGCGTTCATGCCATTCCATTTCGCCGGCTGGTTCATGAGCGAGGATCAGCGCCGCAAGTATCCCGCCGGCACCGACCCGATCGTGCTCGGCGAAAGCGTCAATACGGTGACCACCTACGGCTTCGATCCTGTCACCTCGATGCAGGAGACGAAGTGCACGCTGTGCCAGATCCGCGCGGCGTGACGGGACTTTGGGAGGAGTTGCAACATGGCCCGGATGAAGTTCCTCTGCGACGCGGATCGCTGCATTGAGTGCAACGCCTGCGTCACGGCCTGCAAAAACGAGCACGAGGTGCCCTGGGGCATCAACCGCCGGCGTGTCGTCACCATCAACGACGGCAAGCCAGGAGAGAGGTCGATCTCCATGGCGTGCATGCACTGCACCGACGCCCCGTGCGCCGCAGTCTGCCCGGTGGATTGCTTCTACACCACGGCGGACGGTGTGGTTCTGCACTCGAAGGACCTCTGCATTGGCTGCGGCTACTGCTTCTACGCTTGCCCGTTCGGCGCGCCGCAGTACCCTCGCCTCGGCAACTTTGGCAGCCGCGGCAAAATGGACAAATGTACTTATTGCGCCGGCGGCCCGGAGGCGGACAACACGCCGGCGGAGTACGCCAAGTACGGTGCGAATCGCCTTGCCGAAGGCAAGCTACCACTTTGCGCCGAGATGTGCTCGACCAAGGCGCTGCTCGCCGGCGATGGCGACATCATCGCCCAGATCTACGCCGAGCGCGTCTCCACACGCGGCTATGGTTCGGGTGCCTGGGGCTGGCGCACGGCGTACAAGGACATGGTGGCGGGCTGATCAGCTCAGAGTGCGGCGGGAGTTGCAACTCCCGCCGCTTTCATCCGACGCGGGAGGAATAACCGCATGAATGGCTTCACGCTCAAGCTTCGCGCCGTGCTGGCAGCCCTTGTGATCTGCCTGGGCGCGGCGACACTCGACGTTTCCACAGCGGTTGCCCAGAGCGCGCAACCGGCTGCCCCTGCAGCGGCGCACGAAGAGGTGCTGTTCCGCTACCTGCAGACGCAGGGATCGGGCAACCTTGTCGGGCGCGTCAGCATCCCTGACCACAAGGCGGCAACACTGATCCAACCGGGTGGGCGCGAGTTTCAGGAAACATGGCGTGGCCCAATGAAGTGGATCGCCGCTGTTGCGATCATCGGCATGATTGTGCTGGTGGGCATTTTCTACGCAGTGAAAGGGCCGATCCGCACAACGTCCGGCTATGCGGGGCGGCTGATCAAGAGGTTCCGCGGGATTGATGTGTTCGCGCACTGGCTGACAGCAGTAAGCTTTGTTGTTCTCGCCATCACGGGGCTTAACATCACCTTCGGTCGATACCTTCTTCTGCCCCTCATTGGGGCGGAGGCTTTCACCTCTTGGTCGGAAGCCGCGAAGGTCGCCCACAACTTCATGGGCTTCCCGTTCACCCTCGGCGTCCTGCTTATGTTTGTCCTGTTCCTGAAGGACAATATCTTCGACAAGACTGACCTTCGCTGGTTCGCGCAAGGTGGAGGAATGATCGGCCATGCCCATCCCCCCGCACGCAAATTCAACGGCGGCCAGAAGATTGTCTACTGGGCGACCGTCTTTGGCGGCGGTGCGCTTGCGGTCACCGGCTTCATCCTGATGTTCCCGTTCCAGATCGTGACGTCGATCGATGGCATGCAACTGGCCCTACAGCTGCACGGCATCATCGCCTTCCTCATGATCGCCCTCATCATTGGCCACATCTATCTCGGCTCGATCGGTATGGAGGGGGCGTTCCGTGCCATGTGGT
The DNA here is from genome assembly GCA_937928775.1 of uncultured Elioraea sp. Lineage (GTDB taxonomy): Bacteria > Pseudomonadota > Alphaproteobacteria > Acetobacterales > Acetobacteraceae > Elioraea. Next base: position 15,563 of record CALFVI010000004.1, read on the forward strand.
CGGGCAAGGTCGATCTCAACTGGGCGAAGGAGCATCACCCGCTGTGGGTTGAAGAGATCATGAACCCGACGCGCAAGGACTCTTCTCTGCCGGCCGGGGCGAAGGGGGCGGGGGCGGACTGATCGCGTCACGCCCTCTTCGATCTGACGCAGCGATGACGCCGGCGGGATGAACCCCGCCGGCGGCCCATTCCCTTCATGATCCTCTTCGGCATCACCGGCTGGTCGGGCTCCGGCAAGACGACACTCCTGGTCCGCCTCATCCCGGCTTTGGTCGCGCGGGGTCTGCGCGTTTCCACCATCAAGCATGCCCACCACGCGTTTGATGTCGACCAACCCGGCAAGGACAGCTACGAGCACCGTCGCGCCGGGGCGACGGAGGTGCTCGTCGCCTCCGCCAACCGTTGGGCCCTGATGCACGAACTCCGTGGCGCGCCCGAGCCTTCGCTTGCCGACCTCGTGGCGCGCCTCTCCCCTGTCGATCTCGTCTTGGTCGAGGGGTTCAAGCGCAACCCGCACCCGAAGCTCGAGGTTTGGCGTGCGGCAACCGGCAAGCCACCGCTGTTTCCCGAAGATGCGATGATCCGCGCAGTTGCCTCGGACGGGCCAGTGCCCGGCTGCGACCGGCCCGTGCTTTCCCTCGACGAGGTGGAGACGATCGCCGACTTCATCATCCGCTCAGCTGGGCTCGTCGGGCGGGCTCGCGCGTTCGGCTGAGGCGATGGCGCAACTCTCCGACGACTGTTTTGCCTCGGGCGGCGCCCTGATGACTGTCGACGAGGCGCTGGCGGCGTTGCGCGCGCGTCTCGTTCCCCTCACGGCACAGGAGTCGGTTCCTCTCCGCGAGGCGGTGGGACGAATTCTCGCCGAGGACCTGATCGCTCCGATCGACCTGCCGCCTTTCACCAACTCGGCTGTGGACGGCTATGCCGTGCGTCACGCCGACCTCGCACCTGATCGAGACACCGTGCTGCCGGTGACGGGCCGGGTGCAGGCAGGTGGCGCACTCGGCCGGCCGCTGCGTGCAGGAGAGGCGATCCGAATCTTCACCGGCGCGCCCATGCCCGAGGGGGCGGACACGGTGATGATGCAGGAGGATGTGGAGATTTTGCCTGACGGCAGGGTGCGCCTGCCGCCCGGCCTCAAGCGGGGCGCCAATGCGCGTGCTGCCGGCGAGGACGTGGCGAAGGGCACGGTCGCGCTGGCGCGCGGGACCATCCTCCGCCCGCAGGATGTCGGCATGGCGGCCGCTCTCGGCTTCGCCGCGGTGCCGGTGCACACCCGACTTCGGGTCGCGGTATTCTCAACCGGCGACGAAGTTGTTGAGCCGGGCACCGCGCTCGCCGCCCGGAAGGTTTTCGACAGCAACCGCTTCGTCCTGCAGGCAGCCCTCGCCCGCCTTGGCTTCGCGGTGAGCGACCTCGGCATTCTGCCTGATCGGCGCGAGGCAGTGGCACGTGCCCTCGCCACCGCCGGCGAGGCTCACGACCTGATCCTCACCTCGGGCGGGGTGTCCACCGGCGAGGAGGATCACGTAAGAGCGGCAGTCGAGGCAGCAGGAAGGCTCGATTTCTGGCGGCTTGCGATCAAACCAGGCCGCCCCGTTGCGCTCGGCCAGGTGGGGCGCGCGGCCTTCGTCGGGCTTCCCGGCAACCCTGCGGCCGTGGTCGTCACCTTTGTCCATGTCGCAAGGCCGCTCGCCCTGCTCCTCGCGGGTGCCACGCCGAGGCCGCCCCTACGCTTTCCCGTCCGTAGCGCCTTCCGGTACCGCAAAAAGGCAGGCCGGCGCGAATATGTGCGCGTCAGTGTCGCCACCGCCGAGGATGGGCTTATGGAGGCGCGCAACTACCCTCGAGAGGGCGCGGGGCTGATCTCCTCCCTCACCCGCACCGACGGGCTCGTCGAACTCGCGGAGACCAGGACCGACCTCGCCCCTGGCGAGACGGTCGCGTTCATCCCCTGGAGCGAGGTCCTCTGAGGCTCAAAGCCGCACGCCCGAGGTGGTGAAGGCAGCGTCGACCGTCTGCTGGAAGCGTGAATCCAGCAGGTAGGCCGCGCCGATCGCGACCACGACCGCGGTAAGGACGGCGAGCAGGAACGACTTCATGGCGCGTGCACCGGCTGTTCTGGCATTGTGTCGCCCGGATTTTTGCTGCAGCGCGCGCGACACGCAAGCCGAAGCAGCCAAAGCTCGCCGTCAGGCCGCTGGAAAACGCGCAGCGAGCGACTGCGCGAGCGCGGCGTCCTCGGGCGTATTGACGTTGAAGAACGGATCGAAAGGGTCGGTCGGCCACTCCGCCACCGCGATGCCGTGCCGCGCTGTCCAGCGATCGATCTTGCGCTCTCCCTCCACCGTCAGGGCACGGCGGAGGTCTTGGCGCAACGCGACCGGCCAGAGCCCGATCGGGGGATGGGTGCGCCCGGCGGAGGCGGCGCAGGCAAGCAAACTCCCCGCCTCAGCGCGTGCCGCATGCAGGCGCGCGACGAGATCGCGCGGCAGGAACGGACTGTCGGTGGGCACGGTGACCACCCAGGCGAGCTCAGGCCTGTGGTCCGCTGCCCACTCGAGGGCAGCGAGAATGCCGGCGAGCGGGCCTGCATGGCCCGCGATCGGGTCAGCCACCACTGGAAGGCCAAGGGCGGAGAAGCGGGCCGGTTCGCCGTTGGCGTTGATGATCAGCCCCGCGCAGGACGGCGCAAGGCGTGCCACGATCCGCTGCAGGATTGTTTGATCACCGATACGAATGAGCCCCTTGTCTGCCCCGCCCATGCGCCGGCCCTGCCCACCGGCCAAAAGCACGCCCAAGGTGGGCGGATGCCCCGGGCAGGCGTGCTCGGCCACGTCCACGCGGGCCTCACTCGTCGTCACGCGCGCCCTTGCGGCGGTGTTTCGCGCTCTCCTCCTCGACATAGGCGGGGTCGAGATCGAAGACGATTCGATGTTCGCCGGAGAGCGCGAGGAAACGCTTGCCGCGGGCGCGTCCGATCAGAGTGAGCCCCGCCTGGCGCGCGAGCTCCACCCCCCAGGCGGTGAAACCCGAGCGGCTGACGAGGATGGGAATGCCCATGCGCACGGTCTTGATCACCATCTCGGAGGTGAGCCGGCCGGTGGTGTAGAAGATCTTGTCGGCAGGGTCGATGCGATGGCGGTACATGTAGCCGGCGATCTTGTCCACCGCGTTGTGCCGACCGACATCCTCCATGTAGACAAGGGGCTGATCCTCGCGGCACAGCACGCAGCCATGGATGGCGCCGGCCTCGAGATAGAGGCTCGGCATCGTGTTGATGGCATGGGTGAGACGGTAGAGCCACGAGGTGCGCAAGGTGGCCTCGGGCAGGCGGATGCTTTCAAAACGCTCCATCAGGTCGCCGAAGGCTGTGCCTTGCGCGCAACCGGAGGTGAGCGTCTTCTTCTTCAACTTCTCCTGATAGTCGGTAACTCGCGCGGTCCGCACCACGACGACGTCGAGCTCCGGGTCGTGCTCGACCGCCGTCACCTCGTCGTCCGGTTGCAGCATGGCCTGGTTCAGGAGATAGCCGAGGGCGAGATATTCGGGATAGTCTCCGATCGTCATCATGGTGACGATCTCGGTGCCGTTGAGAAACAGGGTCAGCGGCTTCTCGACCGTGACTGCGGCCTCCACCTCCGCCCCCGTATGGTCGATGCCGCGCACGCGGCGCGTCAGCCGCGGGTCGGTCGGATCGGGAACGATGCGCGGGACGTCGCAATCTGCCTCCATGCCTGCTAGATGCGGGACAAGAGCATACGGTTCAAGCTGCGGCCCTTGGCCAGGTGGAAACGGATGGCGGATCGGCTGCTCGGGAAGGTCGCGCTGGTGACGGGAGGGGCATCGGGCCTCGGGCGTGCCATTGCACTGCGCTTCGCGCGCGAAGGTGCGATCGTCATCATCGCCGACCAGGCCGACCATCCGGCCGAGGGAGGAGAGCCGACGCGGGCAATCCTCGATCGCGAAGGGAGGGCAGCGATCTTCCGCAAGACCGATTTCACCTCAGAGGCGGACGCGGAAGCCGCGGTCGCCTGCGCGGTGGATCGTTTCGGCCGGCTCGACGTGCTGGTGACCACCGCCGCCATCGGCTGGGGCGGGCGCATCACCGAAACATCCTTTCAGGAGTGGGAGCGCACGCTCGGCCTCGCCGTGACAGGGGTGTTCCTAGCAAGCCGGGCGGCGGTTAGGCAGATGAGCGGCCAAGCGGAGGGCGAGGACGGGGTGCGCGGGCGCATCCTGGCCGTGGGCTGCCCCTCCGTCACCGTCGATGCGGCCGCCTCCGCCGCCTTCGCCGCCGCCAAGGCCGCCATGCACGAACTCGCCCGGCGCATCGCGATCGACCACGGGGCGGATGGCATCGTCTGCAACGTAATCGATCCGGGTGTGATCGTGGTGCAGAGATCGAACCGTGCGGAGGAGGTCGCGGCGGCCGAACGCGCCGTGTCGCGCACCCCCTGGCGCCGCGCCGGGCGTCCGGAGGATGTCGCCAACGCCGCGCTGTTCCTCGCCTCGGACGAGGCATCCTTCATCTCGGGGGCGGTGCTCGCCGTCGATGGCGGGCTCGCTGCCCATTGAGCCCGCCGCGCGTGAGACCATCTCGCCGGGCGTCATGGAAGCGCCGTTTGTCATCCCAACCGAGCCGACCGCTGAACAGGCGATCGCCGCCATCCGCGACGAGCTCTCCCTCTTCGACGATTGGATGGATCGCTACGAGCAGGTCATCGACTGGGGGCGGGCGCTGCCGCCCTTCCCGGAGTCGTGGAAGGAGCCGCAGCGTCGGGTCGAGGGCTGCCAGAGCCAAGTGTGGCTCGAACAGCGCGCGGCGGAAGGGCGGCTTTGGCTTGCCGGGGCGTCAGACGCGGCAATCGTGCAGGGCCTCGTCGCGCTGCTGTTGCGCGTTTACTCGGGGCGGACCCCGGAGCAGATCCTCGCCGTCGACCCGCGCTTCCTCGTCGACCTCGATCTGATCGGCAATCTCTCGGCGAACCGCGGCAACGGCGTGGCGGCAATGATCCGCCGCATCCGCGCCGGTGCGGAGGCCGCCTTGCAGCGCTGAGTCGCTGCGCTGAGGGCCGTCTAGCCCCGAGCAGGGGCGACAAGGCGGCCTTGCCTGATGCGGACGGAGAGCGCAACCCGCCAACGCGCGTGGGCCGGGACCGGCCATGCCACGGGGCGTGGGTGGGTCACGTCATCGCGTCGGCGGCGATGGAGACAACGCCCCCGTTGGCGACCATCGCACCAAACCGCTTCGGCCGCCGGTCGCGCCGGCCGCTCACGCCGCCGAAGGCACGGCGGTGTCGTTTCGCGCCAGCACCGGCTTCGGCAGGTCCTCGGGTCCCAGAGTCTCGCGCCGCAACAGCTCCGCCGCCAGCCGATCGAGCTCCGCCCGCCGTTCAGCGAGAATCGCCTTCGCCCTGTCATGCGCCTCGCGCACGAGCTCCTTCACCGCGAGATCGATCTCCCGCGCCGTCTCCTCCGAGAAGCGGCGCCCGCCCCCCTCGATAGGAAGCCCGAGGAAGCGACTGGTCTCCGTCTCATAGGCGACCTCCCCCAGCTTCTCCGACATGCCATAGCGCGTGACCATGCCGCGCGCGATTTCGGTCGCCCGCATCAGGTCGTCCTGCGCCCCCGTCGAGATCTCTCCGAACACGAGATCCTCCGCCGCTCGCCTGCCGAGCAGCACCGCCATCCTGCCCTTCAAGTCGCGTTCGGTGAGTAGGAAACGGTCCTCCGTCGGGCGCTGCAGTGTGTAGCCGAGAGCGCCCACTCCACGCGGGATGATGCTCACCTTGTGCACCGGATCCATGCCAGGGATGGAGAGAGCGACCAAGGCGTGGCCCAGTTCGTGGTAGGCAACACGGCGGCGTTCGTCTTCGTTCATCAGGCGTGACCGGCGCTCGATGCCGGCGACGATACGCTCAATAGCGAACGTGAAATCGTCCATCGTCACCGCACTGCGCTTGGCGCGCGTGGCAGCGAGTGCGGCCTCGTTCACCAGGTTGGCGAGATCGGCGCCGGTGAAGCCCGGTGTCAGTCCCGCCAGAGCGTCGAGATCCACCCCGGGCGCCAGTTTGACCTTGCGCACATGCACAGCAAGAATGTCGCGCCGCCCCTTCTTGTCGGGCCGATCGATCGTGACTTGGCGGTCGAAGCGCCCAGCGCGGGTCAAGGCGGGGTCGAGGATCTCCGGCCGGTTGGTGGCAGCGAGCACAATGATGCCGACGGAGGGGTCGAACCCGTCGAGTTCGACCAGGAGCTGGTTCAACGTCTGCTCTTTCTCGTCGTAGCCGCCGGAGATTGGGCCTGCGGTGCGGGCGCGGCCGAGCGCGTCGAGTTCGTCGATGAAAATGATGCACGGCGCCGCTTGGCGGGCCTGTTCAAACAGGTCGCGCACGCGCGCAGCACCAACGCCGACGAACATCTCGACGAACTCCGACCCCGAGATGGAGAAGAACGGCACGCCCGCCTCTCCGGCCACCGCGCGCGCAAGCAGCGTCTTGCCTGTGCCAGGCGGCCCGACCAGAAGCACGCCCTTCGGCGGGCGCGCGCCCAACTGGCCGTAGGTCTCGGGGTCTTTGAGGAAGGCGACGATCTCCTCGAGTTCGGCCTTGGCTTCGTCGCAGCCAGCGACGTCGGCGAAGGTGACGCCCGTGTTTTTCTCGACGTAAACCTTGGCCTTGGATTTGCCGACCGACATCAGCCCGCCGAAGCCTGCGCGGTCGGCGAAGCGGCGGACGACGAACCACCAGAGGCCGAAGAAGACGAGAGCAGGCAGGGTCCAGGACAGGATGTTGCTAAGGAAGGTGTTCGGCACCGAGCCCGTGAAGGTGACCCCGCCCTTCAGCAGCTCCTCGGCAAGATCCTCATCCACGCGCTGGGTGACGAAGAATTGCCGCCCGTCTAGGGGTTCGCGGAAGCGGCCGGTGATCGTCGTTTGCCCGACCCTGGCTTCGGCGATGCGCCCCTCGGCAACGAGCTTGCGGAACTCCGAGTAGGGCAGCGTTTCGGTCTGCCGTGAGGCCTGCAAAAGGTCGGTGATGAAGAGATAGGCAAAAATCGCAGCCAACACATACCAGAGATTGATCTGTGTGCGCTTTTCCACGGCGTCTCACTCCAATTCAGCATTACGGCACGAGCCAAGTCGCGCGCGGCTCGTCACCCTCGCAGGCGAACCCTGCGCGCAAATGGCCCCTTATGGCAAGGCAAAGCCAATCGATCGTCATCACCCTGACCAGGATGAGGGCGAAGTTGGCTTCTTCGTCTGCATGCGCGATGTCCTCCCATGTGGCGATCGGCGTGCCCGGAGGCAGGGTGGTTGCGTAGTCGCGCCGCGCCGACGGCGGAGTTGCAGCCCAGGCGCGCGCGTGCTCGAGCCCCTCGCGCAGGACTTCGGCATGGCCGCGCAGGCGGAGCTGAACCCGCGCAAGCCGGTTCCAGAACACCAGGGCCACGCGCGGATCGCGCGAAATTTCGCCCGCCTTCGTGCTGCGCCCATCGGTGTGCAGGCGAAGCATGCGGGTGGCAGGGTCGGCGGCGCGCAGCACAACGGTGCGGGCATTGGGAGAGCCATCGACTGCGACCGTGGCGAGCACAGGCGTGCGCCAGGGGTGGCGCCGGTCGGCAGCGGCGCGCACGAGGCCGCGCCAGATGTCGTCGAACAGGGCGGCGAGCGCGGGGTCCATGGGTCGCGCATGGCACGGCGAGGGGCATTCTGCCAACCCGGTTGCACCGCCAGGCCCGCGCGCCGATATGGCCGGTATGGACTCACTCGCCGAACGGATCCTGGACGCCGCGCTCGATCGCGCTGACTTGGAAGGCTGGCACGCTCTCCGCTTGCACCACGTCGCGGGCGAATTGGGCATCACCCTGCCCGAGCTTCTCTCGCGCTTCCGCGATGCGGACGCGATCGCCGATGCTTACTTCGCCCGGCTGCTCGCCCGCATGCTCGCGCCGCCCGGGAACCCGGCCGAGTTTGTGCTCGCCCCAGCCAGGGAGCGGGCGGAGATTGTGCTGATGCGTTGGTTCACCGCGGCGGCCGACCGGCGCAAGGTGACGCTGGAGATGCTTGCGGTAAAGGCGTGGCCGTCGCACCCGCACACCTGGGTGCCGATGGTGTTCAACCTCTCGCGCCTGATTCACTGGGTGCGTGAGGCAGCGCGGCTCGATCGCGGAGGGCTCGCGCGCATGGTGGAGGAGGTCGGGCTGACTAAGACCTTCCTCGTCGGGCTTGCTGCCTTCGCGCTGGATCGGACAGAGGAGCTCGTCGCCACCCGGCGCGCGATCCGCTCCGCTTTGCGCTTCGTGCCGCTCGCCTGAACGCTGTGGGCGAGGAGAGCCCAGGGCTTGTTGGGGCGACGAGCGGTCGAACGCAGGGCCAGGAGTGTGGCTGGGTGCGACCGGGTCAGCCCGTCCTTTAGCGCGTCGCCGCTAATCTGATTGCGTCCGATCGCCCGCAGCGCCGCGATCAGCGGCCGGAAGGAGACGTCGGTGAACAGTTCGGGCTCAGTGAACTTGTCGCCGTGGCCGATCAGCGGCTCGACGACGACGTTCGGCCAGTCGATCTCGATCGGCAACGAAAAGCCGGCAGCCGCATTCACCCCCTCGTGGGGCCCCGGCAGCACGCGCTCCTCGAAGGCGGCGATCGGGCGACGTTCGGGCCAGCCCCAGGCGTGGTTGTCCGCTCGAGGGGTCGGCCGGTGGTGCGAAGGCGATGCTGGCAGATGGTCGGCGCACAGCGACAAGGCGTTGTGCCTCATTTCGGTCGCGCAGACCCGTTTGTAGACGAGATGCCATCAGCATGGTCCGCCTGGGTTGGTCGATCGCGCCGGCGCGGTCGAACCCTGCGCGCATAGCCTCGCCCCGGTGAGAATAGCGGTGCCGGTACCCGGTCGGAGGGCGCCCTGGCAGAGGGGCGGCTTGCGCGTCGTGGTCGTGGTGCTGCCGGAGTGTGCGAGGCGAGGGAGATTTCGTTCCGAGGGTGGTGCGACGATGGCAATGGCGTAAGACGCGCCGCGATCATGCGCTCTGCCCGCGACGGAGGCCGCCGATGGCGCGGGTGACGTCCTCTGCCGCCCGCGCGACTTCCGGGCCGAGCGCGAGCACCCGCGCCTTGGTCAGCCGCACGGTCGGGCCGGAGATGGAGAGGGCGGCGACAGGCGCACCGGTTTCGTCGCGGATGGCGGCGGCGACACAGCGCATGCCCTCGAACCGTTCCTCATCGTCGATGGCGAAGCCGCGCGCGCGCGTTTTCATCAGGTCGCGCAGAAGGGCGGTGCGGTCGGCGAGCGTGCGGTCGGTGAAGCGCTCGAGAGGCAGGGCGGAGAAGCGCTGCTGTAACGCCTCGTCGTCGAGGGCGGCAAGCAGAGCCTTGCCAGCGCCGGAGGCGTGATAGGGGCTTCGCGTGCCGGGACGGAAGAAGGCGCGGATCGGGGCGTGGGTTTCCACCTGTGCGACGAACAGCACGGCGTCCGGTTCGGGCAGCGCGAGGTTGGCGGTCTCGCCGGTCGCGGCGACCAGCGCCTGCAGGGCGGGGCGAGCGCGTTCGGCCACCTTGCGCCGGGCGAGGAAGGTCGAGCCGATGCGGAAGGCCTCCGCCCCGATGTGCCAGGTCTGCGCGGGTTCCTCGAACTCGACGAGGCCGTGGTGTTGCAGCGTGATCAGGATTCGGTGCGTCGAAGAAAGGGGAAGCCCCGCCGCCTTCGCCGCTGCAGTGAGGCTGAGGCCTGGCTGTTCGGCGAGCAGGCGAAGCAAGGCGACCGCGCGATCGAGGGTGGCGAGCGGGGCTTCGACGGGTGTGGTGGCGAGGCGGGGTCGGCCGCGTGGGCGTCTTTGCATGGTCATCGCGCGGGCTTTTTGGCATTGGCGCACGCACTGGTGAAGCGGAGACTTTTTTCGAACTGTGCCGGAAACGGCTGCTGGAAAATTGCACTGCTTTGAAACTAAACGTCTTTCCGATGCCGCTGATAAGACGAAAAAATTTTCCGAAAAAATTGCGCGTGGGCCGCGATTGAGGCAAGAGAACAAACAGGAAAGGAGGAGGAGACTGTCCGATGCCGAAGATGCGCGCCGTCGATGCCGCCGTGCTGGTGCTGGAACGCGAGGGAATCGAGTGTGCCTTCGGCGTGCCCGGTGCCGCGATCAACCCATTTTATTCCGCGCTACGCGCACGCGGCACCATTCGCCACATTCTCGCCCGCCACGTCGAGGGCGCCTCGCACATGGCGGATGGGTACACCCGCGCCAAGCCGGGTAACATTGGCCTTTGTCTCGGCACCTCAGGCCCGGCGGGAACGGACATGATCACCGGCCTCTACACCGCGCAGGCCGACTCTGTGCCCATCCTCTGCCTCACCGGCCAGGCGCCGCGCGCCAAGCTGCACAAGGAGGATTTCCAGGCGGTCGACATCGAATCGATCGCCAAGCCGGTGACCAAGTGGGCGGTGACGGTGCGCGAACCTGCACTCGTGCCACGCGCCTTGCAGCAGGCATTCCATCTGATGCGCTCGGGCCGCCCCGGCCCGGTACTGATCGACCTGCCGCTCGATGTGCAGCTAAGCGAGATCACGTTCGACATCGCGACTTACGAACCGCTTCCCGTCTACAAGCCCGCCGCCACGCGCGCCCAAATCGAGGCGGCGATGGATCTGCTTGAGCAAGGGGAGAGGCCGCTGATCGTCGCCGGTGGCGGCATTATCAACGCCGATGCCGCAGACCTGCTCGTTCGTTTCGCCGAACTGACGGGGATCCCCGTCATCCCGACCCTAATGGGCTGGGGCGTGATCCCCGACGATCATCCGCTGATGGCCGGCATGGTCGGGCTGCAGACCTCACACCGTTATGGCAACGCCACGTTCCTCCGCTCCGACATGGTGCTCGGCATCGGCAACCGCTGGGCCAATCGTCATACCGGCTCGATCGAGGTCTACACGAAAGGACGGCGTTTCATCCATGTCGATATCGAACCGACCCAGATCGGCCGCGTCTTTTGCCCCGATCTGGGCATCGTCTCCGACGCCAAGGCCGCCCTCGCGCTATTCGTCAAGGTGGCGGAGGAACGCAAGCGTGCGGGGCGTCTGCCCGATCGGTCGGCGTGGGCGGCAGAATGCCTTCACCGCAAGCGGGTGATGCAGCGCAGGAGCCACTACGACGACATCCCGCTCAAGCCGCAGCGCGTGTTCCAGGAGATGGTGGAACATTTCGGAGACGACACCACCTACGTCACCACCATCGGCAATGGCCAGATCCAGGGCGCACAGTTCCTCAAAGTGTTCCGCCCCCGCCACTGGATCAACTGCGGCCAGGCCGGGCCCTTGGGCTGGACACTGCCCGCCGCCTTGGGGGTGCGTGCAGCAGACCCCGATCGGCGCATCGTCGGGCTTTCCGGCGACTACGACTTCCAGTTCCTGATCGAGGAGCTCGCGGTGGGCGCGCAACACCGCCTGCCCTACGTGCATGTGGTGCTGAACAATGCCTATCTCGGCCTCATTCGCCAGGCGCAACGCACCTTCCAGATGGACTTCGAGGTCAGCCTCGCCTTCGAAAACATCAACATGAAGGACGGGGCGGGGCCCGCGGGCTACGGAGTCGATCACGTCGCGGTGGCGGAAGGGCTGGGCTGCAAGGCGATCCGGGTGGAAAGCCCGAACGCGATCCGCGGCGCGCTGGCCGAAGCCGAACGCCTCGCTGCCGAACACCAGGTGCCGGTGGTGGTCGAGTTCGTCGTCGAACGTCAGACCAACGTCGCTATGGGCCCGGAGATCGACGCCATCAACGAGTTCGACGACACGCTCTGCCTCGACCCGAGCCTGTCCAAGGAGAATGGCTGGATACCGGCACCGGACGCGATCGAAGCGACGCGCCACGAGGTGCTGGCGACGGTGGGGTGAGGCGGGAGGCTCAGCCGGCAGGGGCGGGGCGCGGCGCGGGGCCGAAACGGTTCTCCCCCGCCGTGCCGGGCTTGAGCCCGATGACGATCAGCGCGATCAGCCCGATCACGGGCAGGAGCAGAAGCAGCCCCCACCAGCCGGAACGATCCGCATCGTGCAGGCGACGGACAACGACCGCGATCCACGGCACCAGGAGGGCCAGCGAGACCACGAGCTGCAGCACGGGCGAGCCGAACGCTGCATCGATCACGTTGGCTGCGATCGAAACGAGGAGCACGAACAGCACGAACCACCAGAACTCCTCCCTCGAAGCCCTGCCGGTGAACGTGCTGTAGCGCTCGACCAGGACGAGTCGGATCGCGGCAACGAACCCCATCTCTCTCTCCCCTCGCGGTGGGCAAGCACGCCGAAGTCTGCCCGCTTGCGCTTTGCGCCAAGGGTTTGCGTTGGGGGCTCAGCGCCGCCCGAACAATCGTTCAAGGTCGGCCGCCTCGAGGCGGATCCAGGTCGGGCGGCCGTGGCTGCAGGTGCCGGCGTTGGGCGTGGCCTCAAGCGCGCGCAGGAGCGCGTTCATCTCGGCCTCGCTCAGCCGACGCCCCGCCCGGATCGAGCCATGGCAGGCCATGCGCGCGAGCACCGAATCGAGCTGCGATTCGATCGCCCGGCTCTCCCCACAGTCCGCGAGCTCCTCGGCGAGATCGCGCACCAGGGCCGCCGCATCGCAACCCGAAAGTGGGGCCGGCACAGCACGCACCAGAACCGCGCCCCCGAACGGTTCGACGACAAGACCAAGGCGGGCCAGCGCCTCGGCGCGCGCCAGCACCGCCTCGGCCTGCGCGGGTGAAAGCTCGACCACGGCGGGGACGAGCAGCGCCTGCTTCGCGACCCCTCCCTCCGTGGCCAGCGCCCGTTTCAGCCCCTCGTGGCGGATCCGATCGGCGGCGGCGTGCTGATCGACCAGGATCAGCGCCCCGTCCGAAGTCTCGGCGAGGATCCAGGTGCCAAGAAGCTGCGCTCGCGCCGCGCCGAGCGGATGGTCGGCAAGGGCAGGCACCGGCACCGGGGAAGGGCGTGCCGCAGGCGGGGCGGCCAGGGGAAGGGCGGGCGCCTCGGCCAGAGCGGGGGCGGAGGCGCGCGGGGCGGCGAAGCGGAACGAGGGCGGGTGCCGCGGCACCGGCGCCACCGTCCGCCCCGCGCCCAGCGCCTCGCGCACAGCGGAAATTACAAAGCCCCGCACCGCCTCAGCATCGCGGAAACGCACCTCAGCCTTGGCCGGGTGCACATTCACGTCCAC
>CALFVI010000005.1 GCA_937928775.1 uncultured Elioraea sp.
CACCGACCCGCGCCCTCGTTGAGCGCTGCTTCGGAACCCTCAAACGCAGCGATGGCTGGCAGCGGGTGCGCTCTCGCGGCGTCGCTCGCGCCCGCGCCCACCTGCCCCTCTGCTCTGCACCGCGCTGAACCTCCGCCGCGCCCAACGGCTCTTAGCCTGACAGGAGAGGTGCGTCTGGAGACGACGTCCCAGCACAGCGAAGCGCCTAGCACCGCGAGGCTAACCCCATTGCAACTACCCCTCGCAGCGATGAGCCAGAGCCAGACTCGTTCCAAAAACGTCTTCACACACCTCACTGCAGTCTGTTGCGAGGATGGGTCTTCTTTGACCTGCGGTTGCCACGGATGCCGGGTCTCTGCGCTAAATGCGATTGCGGCGAAGCTCTTTGAACGCGCAAGAAAAAGCGTCGCGCTGGCGACCATGGCGTCGGTTTGTGCGAGTGAGTTGGCGGAGGGGATGGGATTCGAACCCACGATACGGGTTAACCCCGTATAGCGGTTTAGCAAACCGCCGCCTTCAGCCACTCGGCCACCCCTCCGCCGCGAGTGGCACGCTCACGGCGTATGCACCCCAGGCTTGTAGAGAGCCCCCATCCCAGCGTCAACGAAGCAACCGCCAACCCCCCCCGGGGACGAGCCCGCACATCGCATGAATTGCGGTGGGGGCGACGGCCAGTGCGGCCGGAGCTCCCACCGGCCCCTCGTCGCTCCGAGCCGCAGGCGGGTGTCGAAAGCCTGCCGAAAAGGCCTACAGGCGGAGAAACTCAGCCGAGCGCCCGCTTCAGCACCTCGTTCACCAGGGCGGGGTTGCCTTTGCCGCCCATCGCCTTCATCACCTGGCCAACAAAAAAGCCGAACAGCTTGTCTTTGCCCGCCTTGTACTCCGCCACCTTCTCCGCGTTCGCCGCCAGCACCTGAGCCACCGCCGCCTCGATTGCGCCTGTGTCTTTCACCTGCCTGAGCCCCTTGGCGTCGACGATCGCGGCAGGGTCAGCCCCGGTTTCGACCATCTCTTCGAACACCTGCTTCGCAATACGCCCGGAAATTGTTTCGTCCGCGATCAGATCGAGCAGGCGCCCCAACGCATCGGCAGAGACAGGTGAGGTCTCGATGGTCCGCCCCGTGCGGTTCAGAGCCGCAAACAGCTCACCCATCACCCAGTTGGCGGCAAGCTTGGCGTCGCGCCCGCGCGCCACCGCTTCGAAATAGTCGGCCGTGGCACGTTCCGCCACCAAAACGCGGGCATCGTAGGCGGAAAGTTGGTAGTCGCGCTGGAACCGCTCGGCCTTCGCGTCGGGAAGTTCGGGCAGCGTGCGCCGCAGTTCCTCCACCCACTCAGGATCGAGTTCCAGCGGCAGCAGGTCAGGGTCGGGGAAGTAGCGATAGTCGTGCGCATGCTCCTTCGTCCGCATCGGCCGAGTCACGCCCCGTGCTGGGTCGAATAGGCGCGTCTCCTGCACAACCTCTCCGCCTGACTCCCACACCTCAACCTGACGCCGTGCCTCGGCCTCCACCGCCTGCATGACAAAGCGGATGGAGTTAACATTCTTCACCTCGCAGCGCGTGCGATAGCCCTCACCAGGGCGGCGGACGGAGATGTTCACGTCCGCCCGCAGCGACCCTTCCTCCATATTGCCGTCGCAGGTACCGAGATAGCGCAGGATCTGCCGCAGCTTCGTCAGATAGGCCCCGGCCTCCTCGGGGCTGCGGATGTCAGGTTCGGAAACGATCTCCATCAGCGCCACACCGGCCCGGTTGAGGTCGATGTACGACTTTGTCGGGTGCTGGTCGTGCAGCGACTTGCCCGCATCCTGTTCGAGATGAAGGCGGGTGATCCCGATATTGCGCCTCGTGCCGTCTGCAAGCTCGACGGTGATCTCGCCGCGGCCGACAATCGGATGCTGATATTGGCTGATCTGATATCCAGCTGGGAGATCGGCGTAGAAGTAGTTCTTGCGGTCGAAGCGCGACCAAAGGTTGATCTGCGCCTTCAGCCCAAGCCCGGTGCGAATCGCCTGCGCGATGCACTCGCGATTGGGCACTGGAAGCATGCCGGGGAAGGCAGCGTCGACGAAGCTCACCTGCGTGTTGGGCGCTGCGCCGAAGGAGGTCGCCGCGCCCGAGAACAGTTTCGACTTTGAGATCACCTGCGCATGTACCTCAAGCCCGCAGACAATCTCCCAAGGTCCCGTGCGTCCCTCGATGATGTAGCCCATGCTCACGCCCTCACTGCCGGCAGCGCATCGAAGCCCGCCGCACGCTCAATGGCGCCGGCGACCGCGAACACGGTCTCCTCGTCGAATGGCCGGCCGATCACTTGCAGGCCAAGCGGAAGCCCGCCCTCATCCAGCCCCGCCGGCACGCTGATCCCGGGCAGGCCGGCGAGGTTGGCGGTCACCGTGAACACGTCGTTTAGGTACATCGTCACCGGATCGTCCTGCTTCTCGCCGATGGCGAAGGCGGAGGTGGGCGTGGCGGGGGTGAGGATGGCATCAACCTCCGCCCACGCGCGGTCGAAATCGCGCGCGATCAAAGCCCGCACCTTCTGCGCTTTCAGATAGTAGGCGTCGTAGTAGCCCGCGCTCAGCACATAGGTACCGATCAGGATCCGCCGACGCACTTCGGCGCCGAACCCCGCAGCGCGTGTCGCTGCGTAGAGGTCGTCGAGATCGCCACCCGGATCGACCCGCAGGCCGAACCGCACGCCGTCGTAGCGGGCGAGGTTCGAGGACGCTTCAGCCGGGGCAATGATGTAGTAGCAGGGCAGGGCGTATTTCGTGTGGGGCAGCGAGATCTCGCGGATCTCAGCCCCCGCCTCGCGCAGCCAGGCCGCTCCTCGTTCCCAAAGCGAGATGATCGCCGCGCTCATGCCGGACAGGCGATACTCCTTCGGCACGCCGATCTTCAGCCCCTGCACACCGCGCCCGACCGCGGCCTCGAAATCGGGCACGGGGACATCGGCGCTCGTGCTGTCTTTGGGGTCAAACCCGGACATTGCGCGCAGCAGGATCGCCGCGTCGCGCACCGTCCGTGCGATCGGCCCTGCTTGGTCAAGCGAGGAGGCGAAGGCGATGATCCCCCAACGCGAACAACGCCCGTAGGTCGGCTTGATGCCGACAGTGCCGGTGAAGGCGGCCGGCTGGCGGATCGAGCCTCCCGTGTCGGTCGCGGTCGCGCCAAGGCAGAGCCTGGCCGCCACCGCCGCCGCCGACCCGCCCGAGGACCCCCCCGGAACGAGATCGCGATTGTCGCCTCGGCGGCGCCAGGGGTTCACCACATGGCCGAAGGCGGAGGTGGTGTTGGACGAACCCATGGCGAACTCATCCAGATTGGTCTTGCCGAGGCACACCGCGCCTGCCTCCCACAGCTTGCGGGTGACCGTGCTCTCGTAGGGCGGGGTGAAGCCGTCGAGGATACGGCTTGCCGCCGTGGTGCGAATCCCTTCGGTGCAGAAGAGATCCTTGATGCCGAGCGGAATGCCCTCGAGCGGGCGGGCTTCACCGCGAGCGAGACGCTCATCAGATCGCGCTGCATCGCGCAGCGCCCGTTCGGCGGTGAGCGTGATGAAAGCGTTGAGCGAGGACAGACGTTCGGCGGCGCTGAGATGGGCTTCGGTGAGTTCCCGCGCCGAGAGGGCGCGGCGGGAGAGCAAGTCGCGCGCCTCGGCGATGGTGAGATCGGTCGGCTTGCTCATTCCACCACCTTCGGCACGGCGAAGAACGAGCCCAAGGCATTGTCCGCGCGGTCAGGTGCATTGGCGAGGATCGCGTCGTGCTGATCCCCCTCCGTCACTACGTCATCGCGCAGGCGAAGCGGCATGCGCACTGCGCCGGTCTGCGGCTCCACACCCTCGGTCGCCACCTCGTTCAGCTGCTCAATCCAGGCGAGGATGCCGTTCAGTTCACCTTGTAGGCGCGCAACCTCATCCTCGGTGACGGCGATTCGGGCGAGATCAGCAATTCGTCTGACGGTTTCTGGGTCGAGCGACACGGGAGATTTCCCTTGCTGCGTTCGGCGGGGGGTCGATTAGCACTGGCAGCGGCGGCGGGCTAGAACGAGCGCCGGGGCCTTTCGCCGCCGCCGACCGCTCTGCTAGAGGAGACGGTGTTGGCCCTCCTTCGCCCGGCGATCCCTGGGAAAAGCGTGACCGTGCCCCCTCTCCAACCTCTGGCTCAACCCGTCGCCCTGGCCCTTCTCGCCCTGCTGGTCGTTGCCTGCCAGAGCCGGGTGCCAGATGCGACCCCGCAGCGCTTCGAGCTCGCTTCCGCCGCCGAGGAGGCCTTCACCCTAGGCGCCGGAGCGGCCACGCTGGTGCCGACCGGCACGGTGGTCGATCAGCGCGTGCAGGCGCTTGCCTCGGAACTCTCCGCCTTACGCAATGCGGTGGTGGCGAACGCGCAGGAGGCCCGTGCCGTGCGTGCCGCCATCGTCGACCTCGCCGGCCGCTACCAGAGTCTGGTCGGCACGATGACGGCCCGGCTTCAGGTCGGCACCACGCCGGGTAACCCCGAACTCATCGCCTCTTGGAACGAGGCTCAGGCTCTCCTCGGCGAACTCGACCGCAATGTCGGACGGCTCTCTGCTCTCTCCACCCGTGTTGCCGCCAACGCTTCGACGGCCAACTTCCTGCACAGCGCCATCCGCTCTGCCTACCGCTTGTCTGGCGGCGTGGACCAGGACCATCGCAATCTTGCCCTGCTCGAGGACGATACCAACCGCACAATCGTGACCATCGAGCGACTGCTGAACGAGATCACGGACGACATCAGTCGCCAATCCGCCACCGTCGCCGCCGAACGGCGCACGCTGGGCAGCCTCGGACTTGCAATCAATTCGGGGCGGATGTTCGGCGCTCCCCTCTCCAGCCGCATCGCCAGCGCGGCCGAGGCAGCCTCTGCGCGCCCGATCCCCGCGGCTGCCCAGCGCCGCCCCCTCGTCACCATCCGCTTCGACCGGCCAGAAGTCGCGTATCGCCAGCCGCTCTACGATGCCGTCTCGGCCGCGCTCGAGCGCAACCCGGCGGTGCAGTTCGAGGTGCAGGGTGTGGCCCCCGCCCGCGGCGAACCCGCTGACCAGGCGCGGGCGGCGAACGAGGCGCGCCGTCAGGCGGAAGGTGTGCTGCGCGCTTTGGTCGAGATGGGCATGCCGTCGGATCGGCTTTCGCTCTCAGCGGCGACTGCACGCGAGGCGGCGGTAACCGAGGTGCGCGTGTTCGTGCGCTGAACCTGGCTGCCGGGTGGCGCACCCGACATCGCCGCAGGCGAAGCAACCCGAGCTACGACCAGCTTGGCCCTCACCGCTGGCCGGCGGCGATCTCCTCGAGCGCCTCGCGGTTAGCAACCCGCACATGCGTCGAATCGTCGAGCACGATGAGCCCACGGCGCTTGAGAAGAGAGAAGGTTCGGCTCACGGTCTCGATGGTAAGGCCGAGATAGTCAGCGATGTCGCTCCGCGTCATCGGCAGCCGGATCGGCTCAACTGGCTCGCCGCGCCTGACCTGGCCATTGGCGAGAAGCAGCAAGAAGGACACGACCTTCTCCTCCGCCGTCTTGCGCCCGAGCAGAACGAGTTGCTCCTGGGTTGCGGCCAGCTCCTCCATCGAGAGTTCGAGCAGGCGCTTGTCGATTCGCTTGAAGGTTTCGCGCAGAGCCTCCATGCGCTTGCGCGGAAAACGACAGACCCGGGTGTCCTCCAGCGCTTCGGCCGTGTAGGTGTACTCTTGTCCCGCTGTGAGCCCGACAAAGTCGCCGGCGAAGCGGAAGCCTAGGATCTGCCGCCGGCCATCAGCGAGCAGCTTGTAGAGTTTCACCGCGCCGGAGGTGATGTTCATCACCGTATCGGCGGGTTCGCCCTCCCGGAACAACGCCGCATGCGGCGCAAGCTTGGCTTCCGTCATGATCTTGGTCAGAGCCTGCACCTCCTCAGGGTCAAGCGCGGCGCAGAAGTTCCGCTCACGCACATCGCAATGCGCGCACGGCGCGGGCAGGGCGCCGAGGCGCTGCGCCACGATCCGAAGAGGCTCATGCTGGGCCATGATCGCGCTAAACTCCCCTGGGGACGGATCAACGGTGTCGTTCACTTCAGCCGTCCTCCATCAGGTTAGCCGACTCTTTCGGTCGGAAACAACTGGGGCTGGCGCGATGACCGATGCCCGTGGGTGAACCGCAAATGTCGCAACCTCCTGCTCCTCCGGCACCGTCCGACCGCCCAGTCATCCGTCTGCTTCCCGGCCATGACCGACGCCTCCGCTCGGGTCATCCCTGGGTCTTCTCGAACGAGCTCGCCTGGAGCCCGAACCTGCGCACTCTGCCGCCGGGACAGATCGTTCGCCTCGAAAGTGCAACGGGACGTGCGTTCGGCGCCTTCATGTTCAATCCCCATAGCCTGATCGCCGCCCGCCGTCTCTCCCCCGACCCGGAGGTGGTGGTCGACTCCCGCTTTCTTGCCGCACGTCTGACCGCTGCAGCCCGCGTGCGCGCGCGCTTTTTCACATCCCCCTGGCATCGGCTGTGCCATGCTGAAGCCGACGGCCTGCCTGGGCTGATCATCGATCGCTATGGCGGCGTGTTCGTCGTCTCGGCCGGGGCGGCAGGGGCGGCACGGCTTGAGGCGGAGCTGCTCGATGCTCTGGACGATCTCTTCGCCCCTCTCGCCGTGGTTGCGCGCGACGAGGGGCTGGCGCGGACCCTTGAAGGCCTACCGGAGCGTGTGACCGTTCTCGCCGGCCGCCTGCCGGAACGGCTCGAGCTCGAGGAAGGCGGGGTCGTCTTTCCGATTGATGTGTTGCAGGGGCAGAAGACCGGCTGGTTCTACGACCAACGCTTCAACCGCGACGCGGTTACTGCCCTCGCCGCAGGGGCACGGGTGCTCGATCTCTTCTGCCACACGGGCGCTTTCGGCCTGCGCGCGGCGGCGGGCGGCGCCGAGCGCGTGCTGCTCGCCGACCGGTCCGAACCTGCCTTGGCGATCGCGGCGGAAACAGCGCGGCGAAACGGTTTGGCTGCGCGGGTCGAGATCGTGCGCGCCGAGGTTTTCAGCCTGCTCGAACGGCTCTCCGCCGGAGGGACAACATTCGACCTCGTGATCGCCGACCCGCCGGCCTTCGCCAAGTCGCGCAAGGATCATGGCCCGGCCGTGAAGGGCTACGAGAAACTGGCGCGCCTCGCCGCTTGCGCGGTCGCGCCCGGCGGCTTGCTGTTTCTCGCGTCGTGCAGCCACCATGTGTCGGCCGAGGAGTTCGCCGCCTCTGTCGCCAGGGGTCTCGTCAGGGCCGGCCGCGAAGGGCGCATCCTAAGGGCGGCGGGGGCGGGACCAGACCACCCCGTGCACCCGCAGCTGCCGGAAAGCGCCTATCTCAAGAGCCTTCTGCTGCAGCTCGACTGACCGCCGCGATCGCTCCTCCGCCGGCCATGCGCGGATGACTCAGGCCGCCTTCGCCATCCCGCGCAGCACGTAGGGGAGAATCCCGCCGTGGCGGAAATACTCCACCTCATCTGCGGTATCGACACGGCATAGCACCGGCACGCGATCGATTCCCCCGTCGGCGCGGTGGATGACGAGCTCGAGCTCCATCCGCGGGCGAAGGTCGGCCAGCCCAAGCACGTCGAAGGTCTCGTCGCCGACGAGGCCGAGAGTTTTGCGGTCCGTTCCCTGGCGGAAGACGAGCGGCAGCACGCCCATGCCAACGAGGTTGGAGCGGTGGATGCGCTCGAAGCTCTCCGCGATCACCGCGCGCACGCCGAGCAGCCGCGTCCCCTTCGCCGCCCAGTCGCGCGAGGAGCCGGTGCCATACTCCTTGCCGGCGACGACGACGAGCGGAACGCCCTCGGCCGCGTAGCGCATGGCGGCGTCGTAGATCGTCATCACCTCGCCCGAGGGCTGATGCCGCGTCACCCCGCCCTCCACGCCCGGCACCATCTCGTTGCGCAGCCGGATGTTGGCGAAAGTGCCGCGCACCATCACCTCGTGGTTGCCGCGGCGTGCGCCGTAGCTGTTGAAGTCCTCCGGCCGCACCTGGCGTTCGAGCAGGTATTGGCCGGCGGGCGAGGTCTTTCTGATCGACCCTGCCGGGCTGATGTGGTCGGTGGTGATCGAATCGCCGAGCAGAGCGAGCAGCCTCGCGCCCACAATGTCGGCGATCGGCGCTGGGTTCGGCGTGATGCCCTCGAAATAGGGTGGGTTCCTCACGTAGGTCGAGGCGTCATGCCAGCGATAGGTCTCGCCGCCTTCCACCGTGATCGCCTGCCACTCGGGCGGGCCCTTGAAGACGTCTGCGTAGCGGGCGCGGAACATCTCCCGCGTCACATTGCCCTCCACGATGCGCGCGATCTCCGCCTTCGACGGCCAGATCTCGCGCAGGAAGACGGGCTTGCCATCGGGGTCGTGGCCGAGCGGTTCAGTGGCGAGATCGACCCGCACCGAACCGGCGAGCGCATACGCGACGACGAGGGGAGGGGAAGCGAGATAATTCGCCCGCACATGAGGATGCACCCGGCCCTCGAAGTTGCGGTTGCCGGACAGCACGGCAGCGACGACGAGCGCGTTGGCCTCGATCGCCTCGGCGATCCGTTCATCGAGCGGGCCCGAGTTGCCGATGCAGGTGGTGCAGCCATAGCCGACCAGGTTGAACCCGAGCGCGTCGAGATCGGCCTGCAGCCCGGACTTCTCCAAATACTCGGTCACCACCTGCGACCCCGGGGCAAGCGAGGTCTTTACCCAGGGCCTGGTGGTGAGCCCGCGCCGGCGAGCGTTGCGGGCGAGAAGCCCGGCCGCGATCATCACCGAGGGGTTGGAGGTATTGGTGCAGGAGGTGATGGCGGCGATCACCACGTCGCCATGGCCGAGCTCATAGTTTGCACCCTGCACGGGCACGCGCTTTGCCGCCTCCTGTGGTGCGACCCCGAGGCTCTTCGTCAGCTCCTCTTTGAACGCTCGCGCGACAGTGACGAGGGGGACGCGGTCCTGCGGCCGTTTCGGCCCCGCGAGCGAGGGCTCAACGGTGGAAAGATCGAGCTCGAGCACGTCTGAGAATCGCGGCTCGGGTGTCGTCGCATCACGAAACAGCCCCTGCGCACGCGCGTACGTCTCGACCAGACGGATTCGGTGGGGATCGCGCCCCGTGAGTTCAAGGTAGCGCAAGGTCGCCGCGTCGACCGGGAAGAAGCCGCAAGTGGCCCCGTACTCAGGCGCCATGTTGGCGATGGTTGCGCGATCGGCGAGCGGAAGCTGATCAAGCCCAGGCCCGAAGAACTCGACGAATTTCCCCACCACCCCCTTCTTGCGCAACATTTGGGTGACGGTGAGGACGAGGTCCGTCGCTGTCGCCCCATCCGGCAAACTGCCCGTGAGCCGGAACCCGACCACATCAGGGATCAGCATCGCAATCGGCTGCCCGAGCATCGCGGCCTCGGCCTCGATGCCGCCCACACCCCAGCCGAGCACGCCAAGCCCGTTCACCATCGTGGTGTGGCTGTCCGTGCCGAAGCACGTATCGGGATAGGCGTAGACTGTCCCGTCCTGCTCGTCCGTCCACACCACCTGGGCGAGATACTCGATATTCACCTGATGACAGATGCCCGTGCCAGGCGGGACGACGCGGAAACGGTTGAAGCTCTCCTGTCCCCAACGGAGAAAGGTGTAGCGTTCGCGGTTGCGTGCAAACTCGACCTCGACGTTACGGCGGAAGGCGTCCGGGCGGCCGAAGTGGTCGACCATGACCGAGTGGTCGATGACGAGGTCGACCGGCACCAACGGATTGACCTTTTGCGGATCGCCCTGGAGGCGGATCATGCCGTCGCGCATGGCGGCGAGATCGACCACCGCCGGCACGCCGGTGAAGTCCTGCATCAGGATGCGGGCGGGGCGGAAGGGCACCTCGCGTTCGGAGTGGCCGCTCGTCAGCCACTCAGCGATCGCGCGCGCATCCTCCACCCGATAGCTCCGCCCATCCTCGAAGCGCAGCACGTTCTCGAGCAGGATCTTGAGGCTCATCGGCAGGCGGGAGAGCTCGATCCCGAGGGCGCGTGCCGCCTCTGGCAGAGAGAAATACACGTAGTCCCTGCCGTCCACGGTGAGCCGGCGGCGAGTGTTCAGGCTGTCCTGCCCGATCATACGCATGGCGATCGCTCCCCTTCTCACCCTCGATGGTACACAGCGCCTGGGCCTGTTGGCGGGAGCGCTCGTTACACCATAGGGTGCTGGCCGTCCATGCGAGGGGAGTCGGGGGGCAGCGGTGTTGGAGGCGCGGGACTTGGCCGGCGAACGCGGCGGGCGGCTCGTTTTCGCCGGCGTCTCCTTCAGGCTCGCCCGTGGCGAGGCGCTGGTGCTCCTCGGCGCGAACGGGGCGGGCAAGACCTCGCTTCTGCGCGTGCTTGCGGGCCTTGGCCGCATCGCCGAGGGCGCACTGACCTGGGAGGGCGAGAGCGTGGCGGAGGATCGGCTCGCGCATGCCGCCCGCAGCGCGCTCCTCGGTCACCTCGATGCGCTGAAACCGCAACTGACCGTGTTCGAGACCCTCCGCCACGAGGCGCGTATCCGCGGCGGGTCGGCGGAAGAGGCGATCGTGGCGGTGGGGCTTGAGCCACTCGCCGAGGCGCCGGTGCGAATCCTTTCGGCAGGGCAAAGGCGTCGCCTGGCGCTGGCGCGGCTGATGCTCGGCGACCGTCCGCTGTGGCTGCTCGATGAGCCAACGGTGGCGCTGGATGCCGCCGGGGTTGCGACCTTGGGCCGGCTGGTCTCCGCGCACCGCGCGCGCGGCGGCATCGTGGTCGCCTCGTCGCATCTCGATTTGCCGATCGCGGATGCCCGCACGCTGAGGCTGGCGGCGTGAGGGCGTGGCTCGGCCTGGTCGCGCGCGATCTTGCGCTCGCGCGCCGCAATGCCGGCGACACGCTCGCCGCAATCGCCTTCTTCCTGCTCGCCTGCGGTCTGTTCCCCTTCGGTGTTGGGCCAGACCCGATGGTGCTGGCGCGGATCGCGGCGGGCGCGGTTTGGGTGGCTGCCCTGCTTGCCGCCCTGTTACCTCTCGATCGGCTGGTTGGTGCCGATTATGAGGATGGAACGCTCGATCAACTCCTCGTCTCAGGGCTGCATCCGGCGGCACTTGCCGCCGCCAAGGCGGCCGTGCACTGGCTCGCCACTGGCGTGCCGCTCCTGCTCGCCGCCCCGTTTGGCGCAGTGATGCTCGCCTTGCCGCTGCGCGCCGTCCCGGTGCTGGTCGCAGCCCTCGCCCTCGGCACGGCGGTGCTGTCGCTGCTTGGCATCGCGGGGGCCGCGCTCACACTTGGTGCGCGTCGCGGTGGCGCGCTGCTGCCCCTGCTTGTGCTGCCGCTGACGATCCCGGTCCTGATCTTCGGGGCTGCGGCGGTGGAGGCCGCGTCGGTCGGGCTTGCCGCGGGGAGCCATCTCGCCATGCTCGGGGCGCTGCTTGCGGCCGCGTTGCCACTCGCACCGCTCGCCGCTGGCTTCGCCCTGCGTTCGGCGGCAGAGTGACTCACTCCTCGCGGAGCGGGCGGGCCAAGAGCCGCTGGGCGAGCTCCGAAGGCGAGGCGCGGCCGGCGAGCAAATCGGCCACCGCTTCGGCAATCGGCAGCTCAAGGCCACGCTTTCGTGCGCGGGCGACCAGAGCGGGCGCGGTCGCGACCCCTTCCGTCACGCCGCGCTGGTCGGTGAGGATCGCTTCAAGCCGCTCGCCCCGCCCGAGGGCAACGCCGAGGCTGTGGTTGCGGCTCGCCGCGCCGGTGCAGGTGAGGACCAGGTCGCCGAGCCCGGCGAGCCCCGACGCGGTTTCCGCGCGCCCCCCTTCCGCCAGGATCAGCCGCGACAGTTCAGCAAGCCCGCGCGTGATCAGCGCCGCCCGGGCGTTCTCGCCGAAGCCTGCGCCTTCGACGACGCCGGCGGCGATGGCGATCACATTTTTCGCTGCTCCGCCGAGCTGCGTGCCGATCAGGTCGGGCGAGGCGTACAGACGGACACG
Source organism: uncultured Elioraea sp. (assembly GCA_937928775.1). Classification (GTDB taxonomy): domain Bacteria; phylum Pseudomonadota; class Alphaproteobacteria; order Acetobacterales; family Acetobacteraceae; genus Elioraea. Next base: position 11,974 of record CALFVI010000005.1, read on the forward strand.
ATCGATGGCGAGCCGCGCCCGCAGGGCCTCCCTAAGCGGCGCGTCTTGTGCCGCGAGCACAAGCGCGGCAGGCAGGCCGCGCGCCACCTCGTGCGCGAAGGAAGGGCCGGTGAGCACGGCAAGCGTGGCGGCTGGCAGCACTTCCGCGAGGATTTCGCTCGGCAGCCGAAACGTGCCAGCCTCGATTCCCTTCGCGCAGATCACCACCGGTGCGGCAGCCGGCCAGATGGCGGCGAAACGTTCGGCCACCGCACGCAGATGCTGGACGGGAACGACGATCAGGACGGCTTGCGCGCCTTCGATCGCTGCCGCCGGGTCTGCGGTCACGCTCACCGTTTCGGGCAAGCGGACCCCTGGAAGATAGGGCTCGTTTCCGCGCGCGCGCGCGATCGCCGCCGCCCGGGCGGGGTCGCGCGCCCACAGCACGACCCGGTTCCGTTCCGCCAGCCGAACGGCAAGGGCGGTGCCCCACGCACCGGCGCCGACCACCGCGAGCCAGCTCATGCGGCGGCGAGATGTACGGACGCGCCCGGCCCGTCTGCCAGCCGAAGGCGAAGCGCCTCGACGATCGCGCCCGCATCCTCAGCGTAGCCCCAGGGCGCGTTGACGACGATCAGCCCCGACCCGTTCAGACGCGAGGGATCAAGCGGCGGGCGGAGGTAGAGGGCAGCGTCGACCACCTTGGGCAGGCCGGCAAGCATGTCGCGCAGAAGCCGCACTGGTGCCAGGTGCTTGACGGGGTACCAGGCGGCAAGGACGAAGGTGGGAGCGAGGCGATGGGCGTCGCGCAGGGCGGAGGCAAGGCGCGCGTGTTCGCCCTCGGCTTCGTAGGGCGGATCAAACAGCACGAGGCCACGCCGATAGCCCGCAGGCGGAATGATCCCCCTCAGCGCCCAAGCGTCGCCCTGGCGGAGCGTGATGCGGGAGTCGCCTTCCGCCCAGGCGCGCAGGGCGGCGAACTCCTCGGGGTGCCTCTCGTTCAGCACGAGGCGATCGGTGGGGCGCAGAAGCGCGCGCGCGATCGCGGGGCTTCCCGGGTAGAGGCCGAGTGCACGCACGAGCCCAACATAACGCGCGAGCGGGGCCGGAGGCTGATCGAGCAGACGGCCGATCCCCCCGTGCCACTCCCCGGTGCGGGTCGCTTCGCACCCGGCGAGGTCGTAACGGCCACGGCCGGCATGCAGATCAATCACCGCGAGAGGCGTGTCTTTGCGCAGCAGCCGATCGAGCAGGGCGACGAAGAGAGCGTGTTTGAGGCAGTCGCCGTGATTGCCGGCATGGAAAGCGTGCCGATAGTTCATTGCAGAGAGGCTCGTTCCGCCCTGAGAGCGGCACGCTGTCGCCGCGTGTCATCGACCGCAGCACCGAGTAATGGCGCGCTCACACCACGCGCTCTGGCATTCGTTCTGCCGGCGGCGTGTTTCGGCTGCGCGTGACCCGGATAACGCCGTCCGTGATCACCATGCCGATGCCCGGCAAGTCGCCAACGGAGAGCGCCTCGAGAACGTTCCTGCTGTCCGAGCCCTGCGGGCGATCGCACAGCACAATGTCGGCTGGACGGCCGAGAGCGAGCACGCCCTGGGCAAGCCCCCGTACGCGCGCGACGTTGCCGGTTGCCCAGCAGAGGGCGCGTTCCGGCGCAGCCCCCCCGACCGAGCAAAGGAGCGATATCGTGCGCAGCATGCCCAAGGGCTGGACACCTGAACCCGCCGGCGCATCGGTGCCCAAGGTGAGCTGCGCCTCCTTGCCGAGTTCGAGCATGGTGCGCATGGCGAACAGGGCGATGCGCGGGTTGCCGTTGTGGATGATCTCAACGGCGCGCGTCGTCTCTTCGCAGATGCGGCGGATCTGGCCCTGATCGAGCGCGGTAGGGCCGCCATTGATGTGCGAACACACATCGGAGTCGGCCGCCAGCACCACATCGGCGCCGATGTAGGACGAGCCCGGCACGGAAGGCCCGCCGACATGGGTGACGGTGGAAAGCCCGTGCCGTCTCGCCATCGCCACCATCTCGCGCGCCTCCTCGGCCTGTGTGACCGAACCGAGACCGATCTCACCCATCAGTTTCACCCCGGCTGCCGCCATCTCGGCGAAATCGTGCTCTGTCAGGCCGCGTTCGGGGATTACCGCCCCTGCCAGCACGCGCACGCCGTTCGGCATGATGTCGCCGAAGGATTTGCGGGCGACGATGGCCAGGGCCTTCGCGCCCACCGGGTCGCGCGGGCGGCCAGGCAGGTGCACTTCGCCGGCAGAGATCATGCTGGTCACCCCGCCATGCAGGCAGGACTCGATCCAGCCCAACTGGTTCTGCCGCGGCGTCCAATCGCCGAATACCGTGTGCACGTGATTGTCGATCAGACCCGGAATGGCCGCGCATCCCTTGGCGTCGACCACCACCCGGGCGCCTTCGGTGTCGCACTCAGCCTCCCGTCCGAGGGCGATGATTCTGCCGCCCTCGGCGACGATGGTGTCGGCATCGAGGAGCGGGTGATCGAGGTCGCCTGAGACCACGAGGCCGAGGTTGCGGATGACGAGTTTGCCGACCTGCTTCTCAGCACCAGCAGCGATTGCCATGCGGTTCGACCCCTTTGGAACCGGAACGTTGTTCTGCTGTTTTGCTGCGGCTCAGCGTTCCCCGCGCAAGATTTTCGCCGCGAACGGGGCGAAGTAAGTGAGGACGCCATCCGCCCCCGCGCGCTTGAAGGCAAGGAGGGACTCCATCATCGCCCGGTCGCGATCAAGCCAGCCGCGTTCCGCCGCCGCCGCGATCATCGCGTACTCTCCCGACACCTGATAGGCGAAGGTGGGCATGCCGAACCCATCCTTCACGCGGCGAACGATGTCGAGATAGGGCAGGCCGGGCTTCACCATCACCATGTCCGCCCCTTCCGCAATGTCCATTGCCACCTCGCGCAGAGCCTCGTCGGTGTTGGCCGGATCCATCTGATACGTTTTCTTGTCGCCCTTCAGCGCCGAGGAGGATCCGACCGCATCGCGGAACGGCCCGTAGAAGGCGGAGGCGTATTTCGCCGCATAGGACATGATGCGCGTGTGGATCAACCCGGCTTGATCGAGTGCTGCCCGGATCGCGCCGACGCGGCCGTCCATCATGTCTGAGGGCGCGATGATGTCGATCCCGGCTTCGGCCTGGACCACCGCCTGGCGGCACAGGATTGCCACTGTTTCGTCGTTCGCCACATAGCCGTCGCGAATCACCCCGTCGTGGCCGTGGCTTGTGTAGGGATCGAGGGCGACGTCGCCGATCAGCCCGATCGCGTCGCCGAGCGCGGATTTGATCGCGCGCGCCGCCCGGCATATCAGGTTTTGCGGGTTGGTCGCCTCCGTTCCCTCCTCGTCCTTGAGCTCGGGCGGGGTGACGGGAAAGAGGGCGATGGCGGGGATGCCAAGCCGCGCTGCCTCCTCCGCTGCGCGCACCGCGCGATCGATGGAGAGCCGTTCCACGCCCGGCATGGAGGCGACGGGTTCGGACGACTCCACCCCCTCTTTGACGAAGATGGGCCAGATCAGGTCGTCGACCGTGAGGACATGCTCGGCAACAAGGCGGCGCGTCCAGCCGTCGCGGCGATTGCGGCGGGCGCGCGTCGCTGGGAAGCGGCCGGCGAAACGATACGGCACTGGTCTCTCACTCCGCAGCCTGGGCGAGGTCGGCGGTGGCGGCGGCGAGCGCCTGGTCGATGTCGGCGATGATGTCGTCGACGTGCTCGATGCCGATGGAGAGGCGCACATAGCCCGGCGTCACGCCTGAGGCGAGCTGTTCATCAGCGTCGAGCTGGCTGTGCGTGGTGGAGGCGGGGTGGATGGCGAGGCTGCGCGCGTCACCGATATTGGCGACGTGATAGAGGAGCTTGAGATTGTCGATGAAGCGACGCCCGGCCTCGATACCGCCGGCGAGTTCGAAGCCGATCAGGGAGCCGTAGCCGCCGTTGAGGTATGTCTCCGCCCGGCGCTTCTGTTCGCCCTCGAACAAAGAGGGGTAGATGACGCGCGTCACTGCCCTGTGCGAGGCGAGGTGCTGCGCGACTTTCAGCGCGTTCTCGCAGTGGCGCTGCATGCGCAGAGGAAGCGTCTCCAGGCCCTGCAGGAATAGGAAGGCGTTGAACGGGCTCATCGCCGCGCCGATGTCACGCAGCAGGGTCACCCGCATGCGGATGATATAGGCGATGGGGCCGAACGGTTTCACCGCCTGGGTCCAGATCGCGCCGTGGTAGGAGGGATCGGGTTCGTTGAGCAAAGGGAAGCGCTTGGCGTTCGCCTCCCAGTCGAAATTGCCACCATCAACGACGATGCCACCGATCGAGGTGCCGTGCCCGCCGATCCATTTCGTGGTCGAGTGCATCACCACCGCAGCACCATGCTCAAGCGGGCGGCAGATCACCGGAGCGGCGGTGTTGTCCATGATCAGAGGCACGCCGTGCTTGCGCCCGATCTCAGCCACCTCGCGGATGGGGAAGACATGCAGCTTCGGGTTGGGCAGGGTTTCGGCGTAGTAGGCGCGGGTGCGATCATCCGTCGCCGCCGCGAAGTTCTCCGGGTTTTCCGGGTCGACGAACCGCACTTCTATGCCGAGTTGCTTGAAGGTGTTGGCGAAGAGGTTCCAGGTGCCGCCATAGAGGTCGGTGGAGGAGACGATGTTGTCGCCCGCCTGGGCGAGATTGAGGATGGCAAAGGTGGTCGCCGCCTGGCCGGAGGAGAGGGCGAGGGCAGCCACGCCACCTTCAAGCGCGGCGACGCGCTTTTCCAGCACGTCAACCGTTGGGTTCATGATACGCGTATAGATGTTGCCGAGCTCCTTCAGGGCGAACAAATTCGCCGCGTGCTCGGTGCTGTCGAATTGGTAAGAGGTGGTCTGGTAGATCGGGACGGCGACCGCGCCGGTGGCGGGGTCGCGCCGATGGCCGGCGTGCAGCACCAGGGTCTCGGGGCGATGGGTGGTCATGGGCGGCGCCTCCCCTTTGGATGGGTGTCGTGACGGAGCGGCACGATAGGCGAGCCGGGCCCCCTCTACCAGACGGGGCAGGCGGCGGCAGGCACGGGGGTGGTGGGGCGTTGCGCGAGGTGCTGTTCGAGCATCGCCGCCTCGGCGCGTGGCTGCGCGTCGCCGCGGTTGACCCCCACACCGGCGAGGAGGCGGTGGCGACCGGCCCGGCGGAGGCACCGGCCATGGTGGAGCGGTTGGCGGCGGCGAAACTCGCACAGCGGCTCAAACGCGAGTGAAGTCGCAGCGCGGGCGCACTGTCGGCTCGGCGCGCGCGATGGCCTGGCGAAGGGCCCAGCCGGCGAAGGTGCAGGTGGCGAGCGCAGCCTCTTCCGCTTTGGCGGGGAGGAAAGATCGCCCAAGCTGAACCGGTCCCTGCACGCGCGCGGCCAGGTGCTGGGCCGCCGACCTTGTGCACGCGCAGGCGGGGGCTGCGACGGGAGGCAAAGTCGGCCGCGCAGCCCTGGATCGTCTCGCTCGCCCTTCTGCCGCGATGCCGGACGGGGTTTGCCGGGTCGGTCGAACCGACGCATGTCTGCCACCAGTTGTGGTGGCGGTTTCGACCTCGCCCCGCCCGTGGTAACAGGGACAAGGTAGTGCCGTGCCAGGGCGCAAGGACATTCAGATGTCGGACAGCGATGCCAAACCCACCGTCGCCATCGGCTCCGACCACGCAGGCTATTCCCTCAAGACCACGCTCGCCAAGGCGCTTACCGATTGGGGCCACACGGTGATCGACTTAGGCACGGACGGCACGGCCTCCGTCGACTATCCAGACTTCGCGCACGCCGTCTGCCGCGCCGTGGTCGAAGGCAGGGCGCGCTTCGGCGTGCTCGTCTGCGGCACAGGCATCGGCATGTCGATGACGGCCAACCGACATGCCGGGATCCGCTGCGCCTTGATCCATGACGTCACGGGGGCGCGGCTCACGCGCGCGCACAACGACGCGAACGTGATCGCGTTCGGCGCCCGCACCACCGGTGTCGAGCCCGCGCTCGATGCGCTGAAGACCTTCCTCGCCACGCCCTTCGAGGGCGGGCGGCACGAGCGTCGTGTCGCCAAGATCGAACTGACCGGAGACCCCGTGCGATGAACGTTGCCACCACCGCCCTCAGCCCTGCCCGGTTTTTCACCGCCCCCCTCGCGGAAGTCGACCCCGCGGTCGCGGCGGCGATCGAGGGCGAACTTGCCCGTCAGCAGGACGGTATTGAGCTCATCGCCTCCGAGAATCTCGTCTCCCGCGCCGTGCTCGAAGCGCAAGGTTCGGTGCTGACCAATAAATACGCCGAGGGCTATCCCGGCCGGCGCTACTACGGCGGCTGCGCTGAGGTGGACAAGGTCGAGCGACTCGCCATCGACCGCGCCAAGGCCCTGTTCGGCTGCGCCTTCGCCAATGTGCAGCCCCACTCTGGGGCGCAGGCCAACCAGGCGGTGATGCTCGCGCTTCTTCAGCCCGGCGACGTCATTCTCGGCCAGGATCTGGCCGCCGGCGGCCACTTGACGCACGGTGCTCCAGTGAACCTGTCGGGGAAGTGGTTCAAGGCGGTGACCTACGGCGTGCGGCGGGACGATCACCGCGTCGATATGGACGAGGTGCGCGACCTTGCCCGCCAGCATCGGCCGAAGATGATCATCGCGGGTGGCAGCGCCATCCCGCGCGCCCTTGATTTCAAAGCATTCCGCGAGATTGCCGACGAGGTGGGCGCGATCCTGATGGCGGATGTGGCCCACTTTGCCGGGCTCATCGCGACAGGGCTCTACCCCTCGCCGTTCCCGCACGCCCACGTGGTCACCACCACCACGCACAAGACCCTGCGCGGGCCGCGCGGCGGCATGATCCTCTCGGACGACCCCGAGCTCGGCAAACGGATCAACTCGGCGGTGTTCCCCGGCCTTCAGGGCGGCCCGCTGATGCACGTCATCGCCGCCAAGGCGGTGGCGTTCGGTGAGGCGCTCACGCCTGAGTTCCGCGCCTACCAGAAGCGGGTGGTGGAAAACGCGCGGGCTATGGCCGAAGAGCTTCTCGGCCTGGGCTTTGGGCTGGTCGCCGGCGGCACCGACTGCCATCTTGTGCTGGTCGATCTTCGTCCGAAGAACCTCACTGGCAAGGCAGCCGAAGCCTCGCTCGAGCGCGCGCACATCACTTGCAATAAGAACGCGATTCCGTTCGATCCGCAAAAGCCAGCGGTCACCTCGGGCATCCGCCTCGGCTCTCCCGCCGCCACCACGCGCGGCTTCGGGGGCGAGGAGTTCCGCGAGGTCGCGCGCATGATCGGCGAAGTGCTAGAGGGGCTTGCCCGCTCCAACGACGGCACGAACGACTTGGTGGAACAGCGGGTGGCCGAGCGGGTGAAGGCCCTTTGCGCCCGTTTCCCAGTCTATCGCGCCTGAGGCAGGGCCAATGCGCTGTCCGTTCTGCGGACACGAGGATACCCAGGTGAAGGACAGCCGCCCCACCGAAGACGGGGCGGCCATCCGCCGCCGCCGCTTCTGCCCCGCCTGCGGCCAGCGCTTCACCACGGTGGAACGCATCGTCCTGCGCGAACTGACCGTGATCAAGTCGGATGGGCGGCGGGTCGCGTTCGACCGCGAGAAGCTCGCCCGCTCCATCCGCATCGCGCTGCGCAAGCGCCCTGTGACCGACGAACAGATCGAACGCATCGTCAACGGCATCCAGCGCCAGCTCGAGACCTCCGGCGAGAGCGAGATCCCCTCGAAGATGATCGGGGAGATGGTGATGGAGGTGCTGAAGGACCTCGACCCGGTGGGCTACGTGCGCTTTGCCTCGGTCTACCGCGACTTCCGCGAGGCGAAGGATTTCGAGCGCTTCGTCGGCGCCCTCGGCGACGGGCGTGGGAGCTGAGGCGGCGGAAGCGGCGGGGGAGCACGACCTCGCCTTCATGCGCGCAGCCCTGGCCCTGGCCCGGCGCGGCCTGGGCAACGTAGCGCCCAACCCATCGGTCGGCTGCGTCATCGTGCGCGATGGCCGAATTGTCGGCCGCGGCTGGACCCAGCCGGGTGGCCGCCCGCACGCCGAGACGGAGGCGCTGCGACGCGCAGGGCCCGCCGCTCGCGGCGCGACCGCCTATGTCACTCTCGAGCCCTGCTGCCATTGGGGCAGGACGCCACCCTGCACGGACGCGATGATCGCCGCTGGCCTCGCCCGTGCCGTAGTCGCCACCCGCGACCCCGATCCCCGGGTAAATGGTGAGGGTGTCGCCCGGCTGCGCGATGCCGGGATAGCGGTGACGGAAGGCGTGCTGGAGCACGAGGCGACCGCGCTCAATGCCGGGTTTATCCTGCGCGTCCGCGCCGGGCGACCGCTTGTCACGCTGAAGCTCGCCACCACCCTCGACGGGCGGATCGCCACCGCCGCGGGGGAAAGCCGCTGGATCACGGGCGAGGCGGCGCGGCGGCTCGCGCACGGGCTGCGGGCGCGGCATGACGCAATCCTGATCGGCTCCGGTACAGCCCTCGCCGATGATCCCGAGCTCACCGTTCGCATCCCTGGCCTCGTGCCACGCGGCCATTCGGGCCCGGTGCGCATCGTCGCCGATGGGAGGGCGAGGCTTCCGCTCACCGCGCGCCTCGTCGCCACCGCCCGCGCCGTGCCGACCTGGGTGGTGACCACGCCAGCGGCGGATCGGCACCGGGTCGCCGCCCTCGCCGAGTGCGGGGTAACGGTGATCGCCGTTCCGGCCGATGCAAACGGCCAGCCGGAGCCGCTCGCCGCTTTGCGGGCCTTGGCGCAGCGCGGCATGACCCGCGTGCTGGTCGAGGGCGGAGCGCGGCTCGCCGCCTCGCTGCTGCGTGCGCGCCTTGTCGATCGCCTCGCCTGGTTCCACGCCCCCTCCGTGCTGGGCAGCGATGCGATCGCGGCCATTGGCGCCTTGGCCCTTCCTGATCTCACCGCCATGCCGACATGGCGGGTGGTGGAGGAGGAACGCCTCGGCCCCGATCGGCTGCTCGTCCTCAGTTCGGAGGCTCTGTAGATGTTCACCGGCATCGTGACCGATCTCGGCTCCGTCCGGGCGATCGAACCGGCGGGCGAGGGCAGGGACCTCACGCTCGTCATCGCCACCGCCTGGAAGACGGAGGAGATCCCGCTTGGCGCCTCAATCGCCTGCAACGGCTGCTGCCTGACGGTGGTGGAGAAAGGTCCAGGAACGCTCGCCTTCACCGCCTCGGCCGAGACTCTGGACAAGACCACAATCGGGCGCTGGCGGCCAGGTAGCCTGGTGAATCTTGAGCGCGCGCTCAGGATGGGTGACGAGTTGGGCGGGCATCTTGTCACTGGCCATATCGACGGGGTGGGGCGTGTCGCTGCTGTAAGCCCTGAGGGCCGGAGCCTCCGCCTGACCATCCGCCCCCCGCCGCACCTGATGCCCATGCTTGCGCCGAAAGGGTCGGTCGCGGTTGATGGTGTCAGCCTGACCATCAACAACGTTGACGCCGATGCCTTCGGGGTCAACATCATCCCGCATACGGCCAAGGTCACCACCCTCGGCCGGCTCAAGCCCGGAGATCCTGTGAACATCGAGGTCGATCTCGTCGCGCGCTACCTCGCGCGCCTCTTCGAAGCGAGGGGACGGTGAGCGCGCCCGCGCGCGATGTTGAACTCGCCTCGGCGCTCGCCAGCGCTGAGGAGATCATCGCCGAGGCCAAGGCCGGGCGGATGGTCGTGCTGGTCGATGACGAGGACCGCGAGAATGAGGTCGACCTCGTAATCCCCGCCCAGTTTGCCGATGCGGCGGCGATCAACTTCATGGCGAAGCACGGGCGCGGCCTGATTTGCCTCGCTCTGACGCGGGAGCGGGTCGAGCATCTTGGCCTGCCCCTGATGGCGCAGTCGAACGCCTCGCGCCACCAGACGGCGTTCACCGTCTCGATCGAGGCGCGCGAGGGAATTACCACCGGCATCTCGGCGGCGGACCGGGCGCGCACGATCGCGGTGGCGATCGACCCGACCAAAGGCCCGGCCGACATCTGCACGCCAGGACACGTGTTTCCGCTGATGGCGCGCGAAGGGGGCGTGCTCGTGCGCGCTGGCCACACCGAGGCTGCGGTCGACATCGCTCGCCTTGCCGGCCTCACGCCGGCGGGCGTGATCTGCGAGATCATGAACGACGACGGGACGATGGCTCGCCTGCCGGACCTCGTCACCTTCGCACAACGCCATGGGCTGAAGATCGGCACCATCGCCGACCTGATCGCCTATCGCCGCCGCACCGAAAAGCTCGTCGCACGCCGCGCGGAAACGACCATCGATAGCGTCCATGGCGGGCTGTTCCGCGCCATCGTCTACGTCAACACGGTGGAGTACGCCGAACATGTGGCTCTGGTGAAGGGCGACCTCAGCGCGCCTGGGCCCGTGCTCGTGCGCATGCATGCGCTGAATGTGTTGACGGACGTACTTGGCGATCGCGGCGGGTCGGATCTCGCCCCTGCCATGCGCCTGATCGCGCGCGAGGGCCGCGGGGTGGTGGTACTGATCCGGGAACCGCGGGCGACCGCGCTGTCGGAACGAATCCTCGGTCCGCCCGTGGGGCGCAAGCCGCAGCTGCGCGACTACGGGGTGGGCGCGCAGATCCTGCGCGATCTCGGCGTGCGCGAAATGATCCTGCTCACCAACACGCCGCGCCCGATCGTCGGCCTCGAGGGGCATGGCTTGACCGTCGTCGCGCATCGACCCATTCCCCGCGCGGAGGATGAGGCGCGATGACGGACGGAGAGAGCGGTTCGGCGGCAGCGACACTGCCGCATGTGCTGATCGTCGAGGCGCCTTACTACGCCGAGGTAGCCGAGGGGCTGCGCGCTGGCGCGCGGCGCGTTCTCGACGCTGCCGGGGCGACGCATGAGCTCGTTCAGGTTGCAGGCGCGTTCGAACTGCCAGGCGCGATCCGGATGGCCATTCGCGCCATGGCCAGGGCGGGTGGGCCGAGATGGGACGGGTTCCTTGCGCTCGGCTGTGTGGTGCGCGGCGAGACTGACCATTACGACCACATCGCCCGCGAGGCGGCGCGCGGGCTGATGGACCTTACCGTTCACTTCGGCGTGCCGGTCGCCTTCGGCGTGCTCACCGTGCACGATGAGGCCCAGGCGCTCGCCCGCGCCCGCGATGACGAGACAAACAAGGGGGCAGAGGCGGCGCGCGCTCTGGTCGCGCAGATCGCGCTCGCGCGACGCTGGGGGCTGTGATGGCAAGGCCACCGAGCCAAGGTGGGCGCGGCCGCCCGCGCACCGCCGCCCGGCTTGCCGCCGTGCAGGCCCTCTACCAGGCCGAGCAGGCCGCAGTGAGCCCCGAGACGGTGCTCGACGAGTTCGTCCGCCACCGCGTGCTGGCCGACGGACCGGCCGATTTCGCCGAAGCCGCTCTGGAGGAGGGGCGGATCCCGGGAGCCGATGTGCCGCTCCTTGCCGCCATCGTGCGCGGCTGGGCGCGCAACGCCGAGGTGCTCGATCGCGCGATTGCTGCCACGCTCGCCGAAGATTGGCCGATGGAGCGGCTCGACCCCGTGCTGCGTGCGGTGCTGCGGGCGGCGGCGGGCGAGCTGTTCGATGCCGCCGGCGCGCCAGCGAAGGTGATCATCAACGAGTATCTCGACATCGCGCACGGCTTCTTCTCGGGCGAGGAGCCGCGCTTCGCCAATGGCGTGCTCGATCGCCTCGCGCGCACCCTGCGCGCGGCCGAGTTCACCGCCGCTTCGGGGTCGCAATGAGCCTCGCGCGCGAGTTCGCGCTGATCGCGCGGCACTTCCGCCCGCTCGCAGCCGCCGTGCCGGGCGCCCTTTCCCTCACCGACGACGCCGCCCTGCTTGATCCGCCCGAAGGGCGCACCCTTGTGCTCGCCGCCGACGCCATGGTGGAGGGGGTGCACTTCCTGCCCGACGATCCGCCTCAGACGATCGGACGCAAGCTTCTGCGCGTGAATCTGTCCGACCTCGCCGCGATGGGTGCGACACCACTCGGCTACCTGCTCACCGCGGCGTTGCCGAAGTCGGTCGACGACTCCTGGCTTGCCGCCTTCGCTCGCGGCCTTGCTGCCGACCAGACCGTGTTCGAGTGCGGCCTGTTCGGCGGCGACACGGTGGCGACTGCGGGGCCACTCACCCTGTCGCTCACCATTCTTGGTTCGGTCGCGCCCGGCCGGGCGCTGACGCGATCAGGCGGGCGCGTCGGAGACGAAGTCTGGGTCAGCGGCACCATCGGCGACGGCGCGCTCGGCCTGCTTGCGCTCACCGGTCGTCTTCCTGGCCTCGCTGAGGCCGACCGCGAATTCCTCGCCGAACGCTACCGCCTGCCGAGACCCCGCGTGATCCTCGGCCAGAGGCTCGCCGGCCTTGCCACCGCCTGCCTCGACGTCTCGGACGGGCTGGTGCAGGACCTCGGCCACCTCGCGCGTGGGGCGGGCTGCGGCGCGGAGATCGAGGCCGCCGCCCTGCCGCTCTCCTCGCCAGCGCACAGCGTCCTTGCGCGCGACCCCAGCCTGCTCGTCACCTGCCTTGCTGGAGGGGATGATTACGAACTTGTCTTCTCCGCCCCTGCGGAGGCGGCGGAGAGGGTGCAGAAGGCCGGCCTGGTCGCTGGCGTGCCGGTGACACGGATCGGGCGGCTTGTCGCGGGCGAGGGGGTGCGCGTCCTCGCGCCCGACGGCAGCGTGATCCCGCTCGAGCGCACCGGTTGGAGCCACTTCGCATGACCTCGTTTGCGCGCGAACCAAAGCGCACCGTCGCTCTCCTCTTCTGCGCCCAGGCGCTGGCGCAGGCGGCGCAGAGCGGGCAGGTCGCGATGGTCGCTCTGATCGGCTATGCTTTGGCCGAGGCGAAGGTGCTCGCCACCCTGCCGCTTGCCGTGCAGATGCTCGCCACGATGGCGGTGTCGATACCGGGCGCGGTGATCTTCGCCCGCCTCGGCCGTCGGGCGGGTTTCCTCACGGGTGCTGCGCTGTATTTGGTGGCGACCGCGATCTTCTTCGCTGCCCTCTGGATCGGCTCGTTCCGCCTGTTTCTGTTGGGCTGCGTCTTCTCGGGTGCCGCGTTCGGCATCGCCCAGTACTACCGCTTCGCCGCCGCCGAGGTGGCGGATGCCGCCTATCGGCCGAAGGCGATCAGCACCGTGATGGCGGGAGGGGTGATCGGCGCCTTTCTCGGCCCTGCGGTGGTGAAGGCGACGAAGGACTGGTTCGCCCCGGTGCTGTTCGCCGGCAGCTACCTCGCTTTCGCCGTGCTGCCCTTCGCCACCGCCGCACTCGTCTTCGCCATGCGTCTGGCGCCCCCGCCCGACCCGCGCGGCACCGCCAAGGTGCCGGTCGGCCCCATCCTGCGTCGGCCACGGTTCATCGTCGCCGTGCTCTCCGCCGTTGTCGGGTGGGACACGATGAACATCCTGATGGCGGCCACCCCGCTCGAGATGATGCTGTGCGGGTTTACCGTCGGCGACTCGGCGACGGTGATCCAGTGGCATGCGGCGGCGATGTTCGCCCCCTCCTTCGTCACCGGGCACCTGATCGCGCGCTTCGGCGTGCTGCGCGTGATCGCCGCCGGCGCGGCGCTGACTGCGGCTTGTGCCGTGGTGGCGTTGGCGGGCCAGAGTTTTGCGCATTTCTGGGTCGCCCTCGTCGCCCTCGGGGTGGGTTGGAACTTCATGTTCGTCGGCGGCACGGCCTTGCTGACCTCCTCCTACAGGCCGGAGGAGCGCGCCAAGGCGCAGGCTGCGAACGATGTGATCGTGTTCGGCTCGGTCGCCATCACCTCCGCTCTGTCGGGCGCGCTGCACCATTGGGTGGGATGGGCGATGCTGAACGTCCTTGTCTTTCCCGCCCTCGCGGTTGCGCTGGTTGGGCTTGTCAAGCTCGCCCGGATCGAGGCAGCGCCTCTGCCCCGCGCGGCCTGAAACGCACCTCATGCCTCGGCCCGATTGCGCCCGGCGCCGGGCTTTGGCATACCCCGCACGCCTCGCGGACGCGTGAGCCCCCGCGGGCTGAGGCGGATGCTCCGCCCGCGCCAGTCGACGTCGAAACGGACCGGAAGCGACCATGATCACGCTGCAATACGTGCTCGTCCTGCTCTGCGGCGCCCTCGCCGTCGGCTTTGGCGCCTACGCCACGCGCGTGGTGCTAGCCGCACCCGCAGGCACACCGCGCATGCAGGAGATTGCCGCCGCTGTGCAGAAGGGGGCGAGCGCCTATCTGTTCCGCCAGTACACCACCATTGCCCTGGTTGGCGTGATCGTCGCCGCCGCGTTGTGGCTCCTCCTCTCGCTCTGGGCGGCGATCGGGTTCGTCATCGGGGCCACTTTGTCTGGTGCGGCTGGCTTCATCGGCATGAACGTCTCGGTGCGGGCCAATGTGCGCACGGCGGAAGCCGCCCGGCAGGGGCTTCAGCCCGCGCTCGATCTCTCCTTCCGCGCTGGGGCGATCACCGGGCTGCTCGTTGTCGGCCTTGGTTTGCTCGGCATTGCGGTCTATTGGCTTGCCTTGCAATCGGCCGGGGTCGATCAGCGCACCGTGCTCGAGGCGCTGATCGCGCTCTCCTTCGGCGGGTCGCTGATCTCCATCTTCGCCCGGTTGGGCGGCGGCATCTTCACCAAGGGAGCGGATGTGGGGGCCGACCTCGTCGGCAAGGTCGAGGCCGGCATCCCGGAGGATGATCCACGCAACCCGGCGGTGATTGCTGACAACGTGGGCGACAATGTCGGCGACTGTGCGGGCATGGCTGCCGACCTGTTCGAGACCTACGTGGTGGCGATGGTCGCGACCATGCTGTTGGGCGCGATCTTCTTCACCGGCGAGGCGGCGATGACCCTGATGCTTCTGCCCCTCGTCATCGGGGCCGCCTGCATCGCGGCTTCGGTCGCCGGCACGTACTTCGTCAAGCTCGATGGCTCGAGCGCCATTATGCGTGCCCTCTACAAGGGGTTCATTGCGACGGGCGTAATCGCGGCGGGGCTAATCTTTGTCGTCCTTGCCCTCACGGTCGGGCTCACCACGACCTACACGCCGACCTCCGGGCCGTCGTTCACCGGCATTGGGCTCTTTGTCTGCGCTCTGGTCGGGCTTCTCGTCACCGCCGCCATCGTGTGGCTGACGGAGTACTACACGGGCACGCAGTTCCGCCCCGTGAAATCGATCGCCGCCGCCTCCACCGCCGGCCACGGCACGAACGTGATCCAGGGGCTTGCCGTCAGCATGGAGGCGACGGCCGCGCCTGTGCTCGTCATCTGCCTCGGCATTCTGGCGAGCTACCTGGTCGCCGGTGTGTATGGCATCTCGATTTCGGTCACCACGATGCTCGCCCTCGCCGGCATCGTGGTCGCGCTCGACGCCTACGGCCCGGTGACGGACAATGCCGGCGGGATCGCCGAGATGGCCGATCTGCCGAAGGACGTGCGCGCCATTACCGATGCGCTCGATGCCGTGGGCAACACGACCAAAGCGGTGACGAAGGGCTACGCAATCGGCTCGGCGGGGCTTGCCGCGGTGGTGCTGTTCGCCGCCTACATTCAGGACCTTTCCCACTACTTCCCGAACGTGAAGGTGGAGTTCTCGCTCGCCGACCCGTTCGTGGTGGTCGGTCTCTTCGCGGGCGGCCTGCTGCCCTACCTGTTCGGCGGGCTGTCGATGACCGCGGTCGGCCGTGCGGCGGGGTCGGTGGTGATGGAGGTGCGGCGCCAGTTCAAGGAGATCCCGGGCATCATGGAGGGCACGGGCAAGCCCGATTACGGCAAGGCGGTGGACATGCTCACGCGCGCGGCCATCCGCGAGATGATCGTGCCCTCGCTGCTTCCCGTCCTCGCCCCCGTCGTGCTGTGGGTGGCGATCTATCTCGTCGCCGGCACGGCGGCAGCCTTCACCAGCCTCGGCGCGATGCTGCTCGGCACCATTGTTACCGGCATCTTCGTCGCGATCTCGATGACCGCGGGCGGCGGTGCCTGGGACAACGCGAAGAAGCTGATCGAGACTGGCTTGCACGGTGGCAAGGGGTCGGAGGCGCACAAGGCCGCCGTCACCGGCGACACGGTGGGCGACCCCTACAAGGACACGGCCGGGCCGGCGGTGAACCCGATGATCAAGATCATCAACATCGTCGCGCTCCTGCTGCTTGCCATCCTCGCCAAGTTGCTTGGAGGGTGAGGCGAGGGAGGGAAGGGGAGAGGCGCGCGCGAGGGGCCTCCGGTCGCGCAGCCCGGTCGACGGATCGGGCGAGAGGTCGTCGCTTCAAAGCCAGGCGAGAGCGATCCCCTTGAGGCTGAGGGCGATCACCAGCGACCCGACGACGACCATCAGCGGTCGCGCCGGCACGCGCTTGGCGACGAGTGCCGCAATCGGTGCGGCGATGACGCCGCCCGCGATTAGCCCGACGATGACGGGCCAGAGCTCGAGCCCGATAGTGGCGAAGAAGGTCGCGGTGACGACGGAGGTGACGAAGAACTCGGCGAGATTGACCGAGCCGATGGCATAGCGCGGCACCGTGCCGCCTCCGATCAGGGTAGAGGCGACGATCGGTCCCCAGCCGCCGCCCCCTGCCGCATCGAGGAAACCGCCGACGAGGCCAAGCAGAGGCACGAGAGGCGGATTGTCGACGATGGGCGAGCTCGGCCGGAACGCCTTCCAAAGGATTACGCCTCCCATTGCGCAGAGATAGAGGCTGACCCAGGGCCGTATCGTTTCGGCTGGAAAGGTCGTCAGCACAAGCGCGCCGGCAGCCCCCCCGATCATGCCTGGGATGGCGAGGCGGACGACGAGCTGGCGACGGACATTGCCGACCCAGAGGTGGGAGAGGCCAGAGGCGCCCGTGGTGAACACTTCCGCCGCATGAACGGCTGCCGACGCGGTGGCCGGAGCCACACCGAAGCTCAGCAACACGGTGGTGGCGGAGACGCCGTACGCCATGCCGGCCGCGCCATCGATCATCTGGGCGATGAAGCCGACGACGACGAACAGCAGGAGTTTGGGGCTCAGAACGTCAAGCGGCATGCAACCGTTTCGGTGAGACGGTGGATCGCCGGCTCAGCCGAGCGGTAAAGAAGAGGGTGGCGAGACCGTCTCAGAAGCCCGTGCCCGGCACGCGCGTCGGCGCGCCCGTGCCGAAACGACCGATGTTGCCGAGCAAGAGCTGAAGGAAGTTGCGCTCCGTGCCCGGGCTCGGCGTCTCGCGCTGCACAGGGTCGATGTCCGCTGCATCCGCGAGGCCAAGCGTCTTGACCTCGCGCACCTTGCCATTCTCATCGAAGCGGATCGCGACCACGGTCTGCTGTTCGATGGACGGGACGCGGCCGACGCGGTTGCGCGTGACGGAGGAGACGTAGAACCAGGCGTCGTCTCCGAATGGTGCGGTGGCGGAGGGAGTACCAAGCAGGGCGGCCACATCGGCCCGCGTCTGCACGCCTGGGACGATCTCCGCCACCTGGTGCGGGTCAAGTCGCGCACCCCGCACATCGCGGCTGGGGTCGGCGATGCCGCAGCCGACCAGCCCAACGAGGACCAGGACCGTCGCGATGGGCCCGCCGGCATGGCGCGACCCTTTTGTTCGCTGCGCAAGCGGCGGCAGGTTGAACCGTGCTCTCGACATCCAACCTCCCCGCTGTCACATCGCGAGTGTTCCTGTCAACAGACCTGCTTCGGCCATGCTCCGCCGCCTTTTCTCGCCGCGCTCGTTCGAGCGTGAGGGCTACTTGCTGTACAGCGCTGCCGTCGCCGCGGCGCGCGATCCGCTCTGGTATGCACGCCTCGGCGTTCCCGACACGCTTGAGGGGCGGTTCGACATGGTCTGCCTGTTCACCTTTCTTCTCCTCGATCGAATGACGGAGGAGTCGGGAAAGGAGGCGCGCCGCCTCGCTCAGGCGGTGACAGATGCGATGTTTGCCGATCTCGACCAGACGCTGCGTCAGATGGGGGTGGCCGATACGGGGCTCGCCCGCCGGGTGCGCCGCCTCTATGAGGCCTTTCACGGCAGGTCGGCAGCATATGCGCGGGCGCTCGCGTCTGCCGACGACGGGGCGTTGGCCGAGGCCTTGTCGCGCAACGTCTGGCGGAGCGAACGCACGGTGGATGGGGCGAGGGCCCTGGCGGCTGCCGTCCGGCGCGCGCGCTCCCACCTGGCTCGCCAGCCCTTGGCCGCGCTTTGTCGTGGCGAGATCACGCTGCTTCCGGCCGCGGAGGCTTTGGCATGAAGGGGCCTGAGTTTCACCGTCCGGTCACGGTGGCTCGCCTGAGGCCCGAGGGCGATACGATCGCGATCGAAGCGGGCCCGGCGGAGCGGGAGGCGGTGCGGGCCCGGCTCGGGCTTGCAGGGCTCGATCGCCTGTCAGCAGAGCTGCAGCTGCGCCCTCTCGGTGGCGGGCTCGTTTCGGCGCGTGGATCTCTTCAGGCCGACGTGCGGCAGGTCTGCGTGGTCACGCTCGAGCCGTTTTCCGCCACACTCACCGCTCCGGTGCAGCTCGTGTTTCGCCGCGCCGAACCCGGCCGGGAGATGGCCGAACTCGATCTCGACGTCGAGGCGGAGGACGAGGTGGTGTATGTGGGACCCGAGATAGACCTCGGCGAAGCCGTGGTGGAGACCCTGGCCCTGGCCTTGGACCCCTGGCCGCGGAGGCCAGGTGCGACCTTCGCATGGTCGGACGAGAGCGAGGAGCCCGAACAGCGCCAGAACCCGTTCGCCGCGCTGAAGCAGACGCGCCCCCGGGGCGGTGAGTCGTAGTGCGTTGACCAGGCTGCGCGGCTGCGCTGCCCGATCGCGTCAGACTTGTAACTTTACGACCTCGCGGCCCTTTGCTAGGGACCGCAGGCCCAGCGTATTGCGAAACGGTGACAAGGCGAGGCCCGTACCATGGCGGTCCCGAAGAAGAAGGTTTCCCCATCCCGGCGGAACATGCGCCGCTCGCACGAGGCCTTGCGCGCGGAAGCTTACGTCGAATGCCCCAATTGCGGCGAACTCAAGCGGCCGCACCACGTCTGCCCGTCTTGTGGCTACTATGACGGACGGGAGGTCGCGCCGGCGGGCAAGCGTCTAAAGTTGGTCGTGCGCACCTGAGGGCGGTTGTTCCGAGCAACCCGCTGCCCGCTTGACTTCGCGCGAGGAGCCGTGAACGCTGAAATTGTTCTTGCTATCGACGCGATGGGCGGGGATCGTGCCCCGGACATCGTGGTGCGGGGGCTTGAGATTTCCGCCGAACGCCATCCGCAGGCGCGGTTCATCTTGTTCGGCGACGAGGGACGTGTGGCGCCAGTCCTGAAGCGGGCGAAGCGCCTTGCCGCGGTGGCCAGCCTGCGGCACGCGCCGGAGGCAGTGTCGAACGAGATGAAGCCGACGGCGGCGCTTAGGCTGCGCAACGCCTCCATGCGGTTGGCCATCGACTGTGTGGCGGCGGGCGAAGCGGCGGGGGTGGTCTCAGCCGGCAACACCGGCGCGCTGATGGCGCTAGCTAAGATCGTGCTAAAGACGTTGCCCGGGATCGACCGGCCGGCGATGGCGGGCATCGGGCCCTCCGCCCGCGGCGACTTCGTGATGCTCGACCTCGGCGCCAATGTGCAGTGCGACGCCCGCAACCTGGTCGACTTCGCGGTGATGGGCGAAGTGTTCGCCCGCACCGTGCTCGGCCTCAATCAACCCTCGATCGGGCTGCTCAACGTCGGGTCCGAGGAACTGAAAGGCGATGATCGGGTGCGCGAGGCAGCGGAGGTGCTGCGCGCGAGCCATCTCGCCCCGCTGTTTCACGGCTTCGTTGAAGGGCATGATATTGCCGCCGGCACCACTGACGTGGTCGTCACGGACGGCTTCACCGGCAACGTCGCGCTGAAGACCGGAGAGGGAACCCTAAAACTCGTCCGCGACCTGTTGCGGGAGGTGTTCACCTCCTCGATCGCAGCGAAGATCGGCTACATTCTCGCCCGCCCCGCGCTGGAACGGCTGCGCGAGTGGCTCGACCCTCGCCGCTATAACGGGGCCGTGCTCGTCGGGCTCAACGGCGTGGTGGTGAAGAGCCACGGCGGCACGGACGGGCTTGGTTTCGCGCACGCGATGGATCTCGCGGTGGACATGGTGAGCCACCGCTTCAACGACCGGATCCGCGACGAGCTGTTGCGCATCCGCCCGGGCGAAGGAGCCATCCTTGCACCTGCCGCTGTCACAGGTTGAGCCGGCAGCGTCCGCGTCGCCGCGCATGTTGGGGGGCGGGGCGGTGCGGACCGTGCTTGCCGGCGTAGGCGGGTACTTGCCGCCTGCGGTGGTGACCAACAACGACCTCGCTGCGAAACTCGACACTTCAGACGAGTGGATCGTGGAGCGGACGGGGATCCGCGAGCGTCGGATCGCCGCCGAGGGCGTGCTTGCCTCCGATCTCGGTGCGGAAGCAGCGCGCGCGGCTTTGGCCGATGCCGGGCTCCGGCCCGAGGCGGTGGACGGAATCGTGCTGGCGACCTCGACCCCGGATCAGACCTATCCGGCGACCGCGGTCCGCATCCAGGCCAAACTCGGTATCCGCCGCGGCTTTGCTTTCGACGTCGCCGCCGTATGCACGGGCTTCATCTACGCGCTGGCAGTGGCAGACGCGATGATCCGCGCTGGCCATGGTTCGACCGTGCTCGTGGTCGGGGCCGAGGTAAACAGCCGCATCCTCGATTGGACCGACCGCGCCACCTGCGTGCTGTTCGGCGACGGTGCGGGGGCGGTGGTACTGCGGGCGGCAGAAGGAAGTCCGGGGCCGCATGGGCCAGGCTTACTGTCGACGCATCTCTATGCCGACGGCAGCCACGCCGATCTCCTCTACGTTGATGGCGGGCCCGGCATGTCGGGCACGTCGGGTCATGTGCGTATGAACGGCCGCGAAGTGTTTCGCCACGCGGTGGCCAAACTCTCCGCCGTGGTGGACGAGGCCTTGGCCGCCAACGGACTCGGTCACGCCGCGGTCGATTGGCTGGTGCCGCATCAGGCCAATCTGCGCATCATCGAGGCGGTGGCGAAGAAACTTCAGCTGCCGATGGAGCGCGTGATCGTCACGGTCGATCGTCATGCCAATACCTCCGCAGCCTCAATCCCGCTCGCTTTGGCCGAAGCCAGAGCCGATGGGCGGCTCAAGCCCGGACAGCTCGTGCTGATGGAGGCGATTGGCGCCGGCCTGACGTGGGGAGCGGCCCTTTTGCGTGTTTGACGCTCTCGGCTCTGCAACTGGTCCGCTGTGTAGGCGACCGAGCCAGCACCGGCTAAAGCTTTGAGTTTTCGCCATTCGTTGACGCCTTGCGCGGTGGGCTGTTACGGTTCTGAGAGGTTTGGAGGAGGATGAGAGGTGGGACGAACCGTGACGCGTGCCGACTTGGCCGATGCCGTCTATCGAGAGGTTGGCTTGTCACGGAACGAGTCCGCCGCCCTCGTCGAGAGTGTGCTCGAGCTCGTTGCTGATGCCTTACAGCGTGGCGAATCGGTGAAAATCAGTGCTTTCGGGACCTTTGCTGTACGGCAGAAGGGTAGACGGGTCGGGCGCAACCCGAAGACCGGCGTGGAGGTGCCGATTCCGCCACGCAAGGTGCTCGTCTTTCGTCCGAGCCAGGTGCTGAGGGCACGGATCAACGGCGAAACTTCTGTAGCCGTCGACGACGAGGCATGACCGGTTCTGACGACGAGGTGTCGGAACAGAGGCGGCGTCGCAAGGCGCCGACCGCGTTTCGTACGATCAGCGAAGTGGCCGACGAGTTGCACATCCCCCAGCATGTCCTCCGTTTTTGGGAGACAAAATTTCCGCAACTTGCGCCGCTCAAGCGAGGTGGCGGCCGGCGCTATTATCGCCCTGAAGACGTGGAGCTGCTGCGGCGCATAAGCGATCTTCTTTACATTCAGGGCTATACGATCAAAGGCGTGCAGCGGCTGCTGCGCGACGGCAGCGTTGGCGAGGCCAAGCCGGCTGCGGCGGAGCGGGAAGAGGACATAGCGCCACGCCCACAACTGCCGCTACCCGGCCTACCGCAGCCGCCCGGGGAACCATCGCTGCCCGCGGCGAAACCGGTGGTCAGAGTCCGCGCTGAAGCAGCCCGCGCGCCGCTTGGCAGTTCATCAGGGCCTGCCGGAGGCGCTGCCGGCGGCAGCAGTGACCGGGCGGTTGCCATCCGAGCGGCGCTGACCGACGCACTCAGCGAGTTACGGGCCATCCGCTCCCTTCTGGGCGAGGCGATCGAGCGACGACGGCCGCGGGCTCGCGATTGACTTGGCGGGACTGCCGCGCCAAGAGGGGAGAGGTCGGAGCGTAGCGCAGCCTGGTAGCGCATCAGTCTGGGGGACTGGGGGTCGTGGGTTCAAATCCCGCCGCTCCGACCATCTCTCCTGCCGATCCCCTCAACGGCGCAGCGTTGCGTCGATTGCGGTTTCGTAAGCGCATTCGGGGTGAAGCGCGGCCGCCGTGGCACAGAGTAAGCCGAGCTTTGTGTCGACGGCTCCGCCCGCCTCTCCCGCTCTCGCACCCTTCCGTCCTGCGCAGTCAGGCAACAGCAGGAGCCAGTCGCTGCCAGGGCCTACTGCCTCAGTCGGAGCCCCTGGACGCCAAAGCGGCTGACGCATGCTTTCCCGCCGCGGTTGCGAGGCGCGTTCGGGCACGCTTGCCAACCGATGCCCGGCACGCGGACGCGCCCCGATCCAATCTGCTTAGCGACGTGTCTTGGTCCGCCCCTCGACCTTTGGCGCTGTCCGCTTGTCAGAGTCAGGTTTCGCCTGCCCACGAGCCGCGACGATACTTGCGCGACCTCCTCTGCAGCTCCGCTGCTATGTGGGCCATAGCGTCACTGGCCTGACGATACGGCCACCGCAGCGCCGCGGCCCGCCAGTGCTGGCGAGAGGGGACCGTGGCTTTGGGGAACACATCACCAAAGCCGATGCGCGACTCGCCGGTCCTGCACTCGGGAAGGGCAGACACGCGAACGCGGCGGCGGAGTGCCAGAACACCCCCCGCCGCCTCGCTTACTCCCGCGCTGTGTTGGCGGAACGCTGCGACCGCTTCAGCACTTGCTTTCGGCCCGGTCGCTGTCGCTCGACGCCAACCGAGCCTGGAGCGAGCCTCAACGGCCGCCGAGATACCGTTCGATCGTCTCCATGTCGGGGGCGCGAATGGTCATTCTGTTCGGACCGGCGGCGATCCGGCTAGCCATCTTTGCGAGCTCACCGTTCTGCCGGAACTCCTCGATGTTCTTCGTGTCATCCGCCCTGAATACCCAGAGACGACCATCCACGACGGCCGTCACGAACCCCGGCTTGTCGTGGGGACTGCCGAGGCTCACTGGCCCTGACGCAACGGCGACAGAGGTGAAGAGCACCGCACCACAGAGCGACGAAAGCCATATCCGTTGCATGGTCTCCAACTCCCGGCAAGAAACGCTACGGCAGTCTTTAGAGCAAGGCCGTGGCTCTGACGATGAAATTTCGATGAAGGCAGGCCTGTCTTTGGCCATCGAAAACGATCACTGCCTGGCGCGACCACTTGCCTCGGGGCACGGAACGGTGGCGTGGCGTGTGAGGCGGTTTCATCAAAGTTTCACAGAACTTAAACAATCGTTTCTTGTCCCAACCCTATTGTTCGCCGTGCCAGCGTAGGCCGATTGGGCGCGCGTCTGCTGGATTGTGTGCGTTGAATGGGGCCTGTTCGGCACAGTTTGGCGCAGTGAGCAGAAGGAGGATGGACCCATGAAGAAAGTGCTGTTGGCCGGCATCGCGGCCATCGCCCTATCGTCGCATGCCTTCGCGCAGGCGATTCAGATTGATCCGCTGCTCCCCAATTACACGCCGGTGAGCGGCATTTCGGGGAGTCTGAAGTCCGTCGGCTCGGATACCATGAACAACCTGATGACGTTGTGGGCCGAAGGCTTCCTCGCCATGTATCCGAACGTCCGTATCGAGATCGAGGGCAAGGGCAGCTCGACGGCGCCGCCGGCTCTGATCGCGGGCACGGCGCAGTTCGGTCCGATGAGCCGCGAGATGAACCAGCGCGAGCGCGATGCCTTTCAGCAGCGCTTCGGCTACCCGCCGGCCGTCATTCGGGGTGCGATCGACGCGCTTGCCGTGTACGTGCACAAGGACAACCCGATCCGTTGCCTGACCTTGCAGCAGGTGGACGCGATCTTTTCGAAGACGCGTCGCGGCGGCCATCCAACCGACATCACCACCTGGGGCCAGCTCGGTTTGACAGGGGAGTGGGCGACCCGGCCGATCAGCCTCTACGGCCGCAACTCGGCGTCCGGCACCTACGGGTACTTCAAAGAGGTTGCCTTGTTCCGCGGCGACTACAAGGACCAGGTGAAGGAGCAGCCCGGCTCGTCGACGGTCGTGCAGGGGGTGGCGTCCGACCGGTTCGCCATTGGCTACTCCGGCATTGGCTACAAGACGGCCGACGTGCGGGCTGTGCCGCTTGCGTCTCGGCCAGGTGAGACGTGCTACGATGCGACGGTCGAGAATGCCGTCTCTGGCGACTATCCTCTCGCGCGGTTCCTCTACGTCTACACCAACGCCAACCCCAACCAGCAGATGGACCCGCTGCGTCGCGAATTCATCCGCTTCATCTTCAGCCGTCAGGGCCAGGAAGCGACCATCAAGGACGGCTATTTCCCGATCACGCGGGCCATCGCCGAGGATGACATGAAGGCGATGGGCTTGTCATTCGCCGGAAACTAAAACGGTCGCCAGGGAGCCGGGCAGCATGCCCGCTCCCGCTGCCGGCCTCCGCCGCGTAGGCTGCGTTCCATTCACTGACGATACGGATCACATCAATGTCTCCCGACACGGCGCCGCCCGTCACTGAGCGTATCGGCATTCGTCGTCAGAACCGCATGACGCGGCGCTCCGTGCTCATTGCAGACCGTTTTGCCAACGTCATCATCAGTGTCGGCGGGCTGCTCGTTATCTTCGCTGTCTTTGCGATCATGGTGTTCCTGGCGCAGGTTGCAGTGCCGTTGTTTCGCGGCGCGGCGCTGAAGGGCACCGTGGAGTACAACATGGGAACGGCGGGCACGTCGACGTTGATGATCAATGTCGACGAGAATCTCACGATCGCTTTCGCCTTGCAGAGCGATGGACGTTTGGTGCGCGTGCATGCGCCAACGGGCACCGCGTTGGCCGAAGACAGGTTCGATCTCGGCGGCGAGCTGACCAGTTTTGCGCGGACTTTGCGCCGTGACCAGGTTCTGTTCGGCTTCGCGGATGGGTCAGTCCGCTTCGGCCGCTTCGACATTGCCGCCGTCATCCGCGACGCGACGGTTGTTCCCGAAGGGGCCCGGCGGCTCGATGCGCGCGACGTGACAGACGGACGTCAGGTGTTCTCCCGTATCCCCGGCGATCAAGTGCGGGTTGTCACGGTTGATCTCGTGCTCGACGAGCCGCAGCGGATTGCGAACGCCCCGATCATTGCCGCCGACCTTCGGGTGGGCGGAACGGTTGAGCGGCCCGTGCGGTCCTTTGTCACGATCGATGCTGCGGGTGTGGTGCGCCTCTCACGTGCGGAGGGGCGCCTGAACCTCATGACGCGGCAGATGCGGACCGTTGTTCGCAACTCGGAACTGCCGCCGTTGCCTCCCGGTACCATTCCTAAATCCGTCCTGCTCACAGAGGGGGCAGATACCGTCGTGGTCGGTACGGTGGATGGCGTACTGTATCGCTACGACACGCGGGACTTCGACAATCCCAAGCTGGTGGAGCGATATCAAGCGACGCGTGGTGGCGAGCAAATGACGGGTATGTACTTCCTCATTGGTGAACAATCGCTCGTCGTCACGGGATCCAAGGGCACGGTTGACATCTTCTTCATCCTTGAACGGCCGAATGCGCGCGGGACTGACGGGTCTGAGTTCGTGCTCGTCAGTCCGCTTGAGCCGCATGAGGGGCCTGTGGGAGCGGTGAGCGCCTCGACACGCAGCAAGATGTTCATCACGGCCGATGCAGGTGGCCATGTTTGGCTTCGCCACCGCACGTCTGAACGAGTGCTTCTGCGCCTCGCGAAATCGGATGCGGTTGGGGGATATGCAGGGTTGGTTTTGTCCCCGCGGGAGGACGCGATCATTGCTCTGACCGATACCGGGAAGGCGACCTACTGGGCGGTCTCTGCGCCTCACCCGGAAACGACTCTGCACACGCTGTTTGGTCGCGTCTGGTATGAGGGGTACCCGGAGCCGACCTTCACCTGGCAGTCCTCCTCGGGGTCGGACAATTTCGAGCCCAAGCTCAGCCTGGTGCCCCTGATTTTCGGGACGTGGAAGGCGACGATCTACGCCATGTTGTTCGCCGTTCCCCTCGCGCTTGGCGCAGCGATCTACTCGAGCGAATTTTTGCATCGCCGCGTGCGCGCAGTGGTTAAGCCCGCTTTGGAGATGATGGAGGCGTTGCCCACAGTCGTTCTTGGGTTTATCGCAGCTCTCATTCTCGCGCCCTGGGTCGAAGATTGGGTGACGGCTGTACTGATGGTGTTTTTCTGCATCCCCGTCGCCCTCCTCGCCGCGGCCTTTATCTGGAATTTGTTGCCTAGGTGGTTCATGCTTCGACTTGAGGGCATACCGAAACTTCTCGTTATGCTGGTGGTACTTTATCTCGGCGTACAGCTGGCATTGCTGTTAGCGGATGGCGTCGAGGCTCTGATTTTCGCCGGCGACATCAAAGCTTGGCTGAATGGCACGACCGGCGGACCGCTCGGTTTCACCACTGCTTTGCTGACCCCGCTGGCTCTGTTTGTGGTCATTTGGCTGCGGTCTCGGTTCGTCGATGATTGGCTCGACAGCGCGCTGGGCGAGACCGAGCGGGTGCGCGCGGGCGGTGTTGCCCTGGCACGGTGGGTGGTGAGCCTGGCTCTTGCCGTGCTGGTCGCCTATGTCGTCGCTCTCGGGCTGACCGAGCTCGGCTATGATCCCCGCGGTGGTATTGTTGATACGTATGTGCAGCGAAACACGCTCGTTGTGGGCTTTATCATGGGCTTTGCCGTGATTCCCAACATCTACACAATCGCGGAAGATGCGCTGAATGGCGTACCGGAACATTTGCGTGGTGCCTCTCTCGCCTGCGGGGCTACACCGTGGCAGACGGCTGTGCGCGTGATTTTGCCGACGGCGTTCAGCGGTGTGTTTGCCGCCATCATGATTGGAATGGGGCGCGCCGTTGGCGAGACCATGATCGTGGTCATGGCGGCAGGAAACACGCCTATCATGGAATGGAACATTTTCAACGGCCTTCGCACGCTGTCGGCAAACATCGCGGTCGAACTGCCTGAGGCGGTGAAGGATGGCACGCTGTATCGGACGCTGTTCCTCGCTGCGCTCACTTTGTTCGGGATGACATTCGTCATTAACACCTTGGCAGAGCTGGTTCGGCAGCGCTTCCGCCGGCGGGCGGCAAGTCTCTGAAAGAGATTGGCAAGGAGGTGGCGAGATGGCGATGGACGCGATTCCTTCGGAGACGGCGTCGCCAGGGCGTGACCGCACCGCTCTGTTGCGCGGTGGCACTCGGCCCTCGCCGCGGTTGCTCGAGAGGAAGACCCGCCTGATCGATCTGAAAGCGGAGGGGCAGCCGAACCTTTGGCTGCTCGGCGGCGCTCTCAGCATCGCGATCGTGATGATCCTCTCTCTCGTGTTGCTGGTGCTTTGGAACGGTTTGGCGACGTTCTGGCCGAAGCCGATTGCCGTCGTTACGCTAACGGATGGTTCGCTGGTGGCCGGGGAACCGTCGCGGACGGCCACGTTCCGGGTCGGTCAGGAGGTGTTGGCAACTCTGCCGCCGGAAACGCAGGCTGAGATCGCAGCCAATGGTGGCTACGCCAATCGTACGCTCTACCGGACCGGCAATTTCGATCTCTACGGCGACGATTTCCGCTGGGTGGCGGACTTTCAGACCCGTGCCAAGGAGTTTCCGCGCGACATGGTGCTCTTCGAGCGCCAGGAGTGGGGCGTGTTCGTTGGACGGCTTGCGTCATTCGTTCGCGATGGTCGCACGGTGACCGTCACCGATCCCTGGGCTGACGAGGTTCGACAGGCGCACCGCATCGCGCGCGACCGCTTCCTGCAGATCCGCACCATACAACGTGTGGAGATCGGAGAGGTCAACCACTACTTGGAAAGTGAGCGGCTTCGCTTGCGCAAAGCGGCCCTTCGCTACCCGGAAGGCAGCCGTGAGCTGGAGGCGGCGCGGGCGCGATTTGTCGAGCGCGAGGCATTCTATCAGCGGCGGTTCGAGGAGTTGTCTGCGCGCGCGCAAGCCTTGATGCGCGAGCATGAGGCGGAGACGGTCACGCTGGTGGAGATTGGCGGGCGCGAGCGCGTGCAGCCGCTCGGCACCATCGTTCGTTTCTATCCGGCAAATGATGTGAACTTTCTGCAGAAGCTCGGCATTTATGGGTCGCGTTGGCTTGAGTTCCTGACCGACGAGCCACGCGAAGCCAACACAGAAGGGGGAATTCTGCCCGCCCTGTTCGGAACCGTCGCGCTTACTCTTCTGCTTGTGGTCTTCGTCACGCCGTTCGGCGTCATCACTGCGATCTATCTGCGTGAGTATGCGAAGCAGGGGAAGCTCGTGTCGGCTGTGCGCGTCTCCGTCAACAACCTCGCCGGCGTGCCATCAATCGTCTACGGCGTGTTCGGCGTCGGCTTCTTCGCTTATACCGTCGGCGGATCGATCGACGCGCTGTTCTATCCGGAAAAGCTGCCGAGCCCTACCTTCGGTACGGGCGGTCTTCTGTGGGCAGCGCTGACCTTGGCGCTGCTGACTGTGCCGGTGGTGATTGTTGCTTCAGAGGAGGCGCTGGCGGCAGTCCCCCGCTCTATGCGCGAGGGCTCCCTCGCATGCGGAGCGTCGAAATGGCAGACCATCCGCTACATCGTTTTGCCGCGCGCTCTGCCCGGGATCATGACGGGTGTCATTCTCGCCATGGCGCGTGGCGCCGGTGAAGTGGCGCCGTTGATGCTCGTTGGAGTTGTCAAGCTCGCGCCCGAGCTGCCGATCGATGGTTTCTTTCCCTTCATTCACCTCGAGCGCAGCTTTATGCATCTGGGCTTTCATATTTTCGATGTGGGGTTCCAAAGCCGTAATTCGGAGGCCGGAAAGCCGATGGTGTACACGACCACACTGCTGCTCATCTTCCTTATCCTTGTGATGAACTTGACAGCGATCACGATCAGGAATCGGCTTAAACGGAAATTTGCCGGGAGTCAGTTCTGACGCGAGCGAAGGCGGGCGAAAGGGAAACAGATACCATGCCGGACACCATGCTTGCTTCTCCAGCGGAAGAGTTTCCGCCGACCGAATATCATGTCCGGGTAGGTGGCCGTGGTGCGGCAGTCGAGATCACGCATTTCAATCTCTGGTACGGGACCAAGCAGGCGCTGTTCGACAATACGCTTTCGATCCAGGCCGGTTTGGTTACGGCTTTGATCGGGCCATCCGGCTGCGGCAAGTCGACTCTGCTCAGATCGCTCAATCGGATGAATGATTTGATCGATGGCCTCCGCA
The DNA here is from genome assembly GCA_937928775.1 of uncultured Elioraea sp. Lineage (GTDB taxonomy): Bacteria > Pseudomonadota > Alphaproteobacteria > Acetobacterales > Acetobacteraceae > Elioraea. The sequence goes on from CALFVI010000005.1 coordinate 41,422, forward strand.
TTTCAGGAACCATCAAAGTGCAAGGCGAAGACATTTACGCCCCTGGTGCTGATGTCATTGCCATACGCAAGCGCATGGGCATGGTCTTCCAGAAGCCAAACCCGTTTCCGATGTCGATTTTTGAAAACGTGGCCTATCCGCTGCGGGTTGATGGCGTGCGTGATAAGGCGGTGCTGCAGGAAACAGTCGAAAGGAGCCTGCGCGGCGCCGCGCTTTGGGATGAAGTGAAGGATCGGCTCGGCGACAACGCGCTTGGTCTTTCTGGCGGTCAGCAGCAGAGGCTCTGTATCGCGCGCGCGATTGCGGGCAGCCCGGAAGTGCTTCTAATGGATGAGCCTTGCTCAGCGCTCGACCCAATCGCGACCGCAAAGATCGAGGAACTGATCGACGAGCTCCGCGGACAATTCACCATTGTCATTGTTACGCACAATATGCAGCAGGCAGCTCGCGTCTCCGACAATACCGCTTTCATGTATCTCGGGCGCCTGGTCGAGTACGGGGATACCGACACGATCTTCACCAAGCCCAAATCGCCCAGGACGCAGGATTACATCACCGGACGCTTCGGCTGACCGGAAGGAGAGCAGGGATGGCCGACCACACGGTAAAGTCGTTCGATGAAGCGCTCGAACGACTTCGCGATACGTTGCTGAGGCTTGGTGGCCTTGCCGAGAAAGCGCTGACCGAGGCGATCGCCGCTCTTGTCAAGCTTGATGCCGACATGGCGACCCAAATCGTGCAGCGGGATGTTGAGCTCGATTCGCTGTGTCGCGCGGTGGAGGACCAGGCGGTCAAATTGCTAGCGCTGCGCCAGCCGATGGCCTCTGACCTTCGCCTGGTGGTGGGCGCTATTCGCATGGGGCTCGATCTCGAGCGGATGGGGGACTACGCCTCCAACATCGCCAAGCGAACGATTGTTCTGGCGCAGGTGCCGCCGGCGATCAGCGTTGGTCCCATCCAGCGCATGAGCCGGATTGTGCAGGAGATGCTGAAAGACACACTCGATGCGTTCGCCACGCATGACGTCGAGAAGGCGCATTCCGTCTGGGAACGCGACGAGCATGTGGATGAGGCGTACAATGCGGTGTTTCGCAGCCTGCTCACCTACATGATGGAGGACCCCCGCAACATCACACCCTGCACGCACCTTCTCTTCATTGCCAAGAATGTGGAGCGGATCGGCGACCATGCCACCAACGTCGCCGAAACGGTTCGTTTCATCGAACTCGGCGAGGAGTGGATGAAGGACCGGCCGAAGCGAGACGACAGTCCGTTCGCCATTGTCCAGCCGCCGGCGGGGGCATGAGCGCGAGGCCTGGAGAACCGCGAGGAATGCTGAAACCACTGATCCTCATCGTCGAGGACGAAGCACCCCTCGTCACCATGCTGCGCTACAACCTGGAACGGCAAGGATTTCGCGTCGACGAGGCGGCAGACGGGCAGGAGGCAATCACCAAAATCGCCGAGACAAGGCCCGATCTTGTGCTGCTGGATTGGATGCTGCCGGCGCTGTCGGGCATCGAGGTTTGCCGTCAGATTCGCCGCCGGCCGGGCACACGCGACCTGCCGGTGATTATGGTCACCGCGAGGGCGGAGGAGACGGACTCGGTGCGCGCCCTCAACACCGGGGCAGACGACTACATCACCAAGCCGTTCAGCATCGATAACCTGGTCGCGCGCATCAAGGCGCTGCTTCGGCGTGCGGGCGCCACGCCGTCGAAAGGCACTCTGAAGTTCCATGACATTGTGCTCGACCTCGCTGCGCATCGCGTGACGCGCAATGGACGCAAAGTGCATCTCGGGCCGACGGAGTTTCGCCTCCTCGAGTTTTTCATGCAGCACCCGGGCCGCGTCTTCTCGCGCGAGGAACTCCTTGACGCAGTCTGGGGCCCGGACATTCATGTCGAGCCGCGGACGGTGGACGTGCATATCCGCCGTCTGCGCAAAAGCCTAAACGGGCCGAATGAGGCGGATGTCGTGCGCACGGTGCGCGCGGCGGGTTACGCGCTTGACATCGAAGCGAATAGCTAGGCTCCGGTCGTGCAGCCCGCCCGCGCGTGAGGGCCCAGGGGCGTCCTGAGGTGGCGAGGCCAGCAACGTCTGGCTCACCGGCCAGCCAGCAGGAAACGGCCGAATTGACGCAGGGGGCGGCGCGTCTGTTCTGCGTTCTTGGCCACGCTGTGCTGCGTGAGGTGCCATTGCCAGACGGAGGCCGGGCGGATCTGGTCGCACTGTCGGCCGAAGACCGGCTCACTATTGTTGAAGTCAAGTCGGGGGTCACGGATTTTCGTCGTGATCGCAAGTGGAGGGGTTACCTTGCGTTCTGCGACGGGCTCGTTTTCGCGGTTCCGGTCGGGTTCCCGCTTTCGCTCATTCCCGCGGAGGTTGGCCTTGCCGTGGTCGACCGTGAGGGGGGAGAGTTGCTGCGCGCTCCCGCCTTGCGACCCCTGGCGGCAGCGCGGCGGAAAGCCATGATCGGAAGGTTTGCACGACTGGCGGCGGCGCGGCTTGAGGCCCTTCTCGATCCCTCCCGGCCGGTCTCCCGTCGGGTGGCTTAAGCCTTCGCGCAAGATTGGCACGACTGATGCTCTACTGTTTGCGCTTGCGATGGTGGGAACCATCGCAGCAGCTTAGCCTTCCTCAACCAAAACTCAGGGGTTGTGCCGTTCGGCTCAACCCCTCTTTTTTGTTCAGCCTTGCAGAATGCGAAGCAAAATGCGGGGGCGCGAAGGCCCCCGGCGCTCGGCTGCCCCCACGCCACTCTTGCCGGCGGCTGGGCAACCCACATCGTCGCGTGGTGGGGCGGGCCGGTGATCGACGCTGTTGCAAGGGACGTCTTGCCATGGGAGAGGCCGGAGGATGATCAGGCCCAGGATCTTGATCGGCGTCGCTTTGGCCGTCGCGGCTGGCTGTGCGACGACTCCGCTGGCTTGGCAGAGACCGGATACGGGTGCGCGTGCCTCCGCAGCGGAGATTGCCGAGTGTCGCGATGCCGCGGTGCTGGAGGTCAACCAGCGCTGGCCCTTCGGCTGGTACGGGCCACAGCCGAGGCATTTGCGCTGGCGGCACGATCCCCTCTGGTTCGGATACTTTCCCCACCGTTACGCTTTTGCCGATCTCTCCCGTCTGGAGTTGATCCAGGAGCTGACGGGCTTTTGTCTGCGTCTGAAAGGCTACCGCCAGCTCCCTGCGCCTCTGGCCCAGCCCGAAGTCGACCGGCAGCCCGTCCCCGACCCCCAGCCCACCCCACCGCCGCCGGCAGGGTCTGTCACCCCGATGTGAAACGCGACCTCGCCACCCGCGCGCTAACGCCTCGGCAAGGCTGCACCCATCGAGCAGGAGGCTGAGTATGCACCCGATCAGGCGCCGTGGTTGGGAGATCAGCGGTGAACGGCTGACGCCGGAGCCGGTTGTGCTGGGTCGGCGCGCTCTGGTTGGCGCCATGGCGGCGGTCGTCGCCACGCCTTCGCCCTCCGCGGCCTTCGGACGCGATCCCATAGCCTGGTGGGACGCCCAGGTCACAGCCAACCCGGCGCGCGATCTCTACGCCGCGCCGCGCTCGCCGGCTTATCCTCTAGACCGGCCACTGACCGAGGCTCGGTATGCCATCGCCTACAACAACTTCTACGAGTTCGGCGCGCAGAAAGACATCTGGCGCGCGGCCCAGCGCCTGGAAACGACCCCCTGGAGCCTGACCATCGATGGCCTCGTACCGACGCCGCGCACGGTGGACGTCGACGCGCTGATCCGACGCTTCCCTCTCGAGGAGCGAACCTACCGCTTGCGCTGCGTCGAGGGCTGGGCAATGGCCGTCCCTTGGGTCGGCTTCCCGCTTGCCGCACTCATTCGCTGGATTGAGCCGCTCGGCTCCGCGCGCTACGTCGTCTTCGAGAGCTTCCACAACCCGCGCATCGCCCCTGGCTTCCGCCAAGCCTGGTATCCCTGGCCCTATCTCGAGGGGTTCACCATGGCGGAGGCGATGAACGAGCTGTCGCTTCTCGTCGTCGGCATTTACGGGCGCCCCCTGCCGCCGCAGATGGGGGCGCCACTGCGGGTCATCACGCCGTGGAAATACGGGTTCAAGCAGCCGAAGAGCGTGGTGCGGATCAGTTTCACCGACCGTCGTCCGGTCGGGTTTTGGGAACGGCTGCAGCCTAACGAGTACGGCTTCTGGGCCAATGTGAACCCTGCTGTGCCGCACCCGCGCTGGAGCCAGGCGACGGAGCGCATGCTGGGCACGGACGAGCGTCGGCCGACTTTGATCTGGAACGGCTACGGCGAGTGGGTGGCCGGGCTCTACGAGGGGCTCCGCCACGAACGGCTGTTCGCTTGAGCTCCGATGCAGACGCGCTCCGGCTCAGGTGCCGCAGCGTCGCGCATGGTTGCGTCATTTCCCGATTTACTTGCTTCGCGCCCGAACCCACGCCACCTCTGGGGACGGGGCGGCCATAACGCCGCAGCCGCGCGAAAGGCAAGCGGGAGGGTTCCGTTGTCGGCCGATCAGGCCTCTGTTCTGTTGGTTGAGGATACGCGCTCGCTCGCCGAGCTCTACCGGGCCTATTTGCGGGACGCGCCGTGGCGCTTCCTCCATGTGGGAACGGCAGCGGAGGCGCGCGCAATTCTCGCCCGTGAGGTGGTCGAGGCGGTTCTTTTGGATCTGCACCTGCCAGATGCGCAGGGACTTGACCTTTTGCGCGAGATCCGCAGCCGCCGCCCCGCGCCGGAGGTGATCGTCATCACCGCGCACGGGTCGGTTGCCACCGCCGTCGCCGCGATGCAGGCCGGCGCCTCTGACTTCCTGGTCAAGCCGTTTCCGCGCGAACGGCTGGTGGTGACGATCGCTAACGCGCTCGAGCGTCGGCGCCTCGCGCGCGAGCTGGCCGACCTGCGGCGGGCGGCGGATCGCACCACCTTCGCGGGGTTCATCGGGGCTGCTCCCGCGATGCAGGCGGTCTACCGGATTATTGAGAACGCTGCGGCCAGCCGCGCCACCGTCTTCATCACTGGGGAATCGGGCACCGGCAAGGAACTCGCCGCTGAGGCGATCCACCGCCTCAGCCCGCGCCGCGACAAGCCGTTCGTCGCCATCAACTGTGCCGCGATCCCGCGCGACTTGATGGAGTCCGAAATGTTCGGCCACGTGCGCGGCGCGTTTACCGGCGCGGTGGCCGACCGCGCCGGGGCGGCGAGCGAGGCACACGGTGGCACGCTTTTCCTCGACGAGGTGTGTGAACTCGACCTTGCTCTGCAGGGAAAGCTTCTGCGCTTCATTCAGACCGGAACGTTCCAGCGTGTCGGTTCAACCAAGACCGAACAAGTCGATGTCCGATTCGTCTGCGCCACCAACAAGGACCCGCTCGAGGAGGTGAGGGCGGGGCGCTTCCGCGAAGACCTCTACTACCGGCTGCACGTGATCCCGATCACCATGCCGCCTTTGCGCGAACGGGGCGAGGACATCGTGTTGATCGCGGAAGCCTTTCTGGCCCGTTTTGCTGTCGAGGAGAAGAAGGCATTCCGCGGCTTCAGCGCCGAGGCGAAGGCGGCTTTGCTGGCCTATTCGTGGCCGGGCAATGTCCGCGAGCTCGAGAACGCGATCCGCACCGCGGTGGTGTTGCATGACGGCGACCTTCTTGAGGCGTCGATGCTGCCAGCCCAGGTGATCCAGCAGGCGCGGAGAAGGGTGACACTGCCGCCGCGGCCCTCGGGTGGAGAGGAGCTCGCCAGCCTGATCAGGCCCCTTGCCGAGATCGAGCGAGAAGCGATCGAACGGGCGATCGCGCTGTGCGGCGGCAACATTGCCAAGGCTGCAGCCCATCTCGGCGTCAGCCCCTCCACTCTCTATCGCAAACGCGCCGCCTGGACGGGCGAGACGTCACCGCTGCCGGACGTCGCCGAGTAGCCTGGCTTCCTCGCGTCCCGTTTACACCCGACGGCGCAGCGCCAACAGCGCCTCGTGCACAGCCTCGGCCAGCGCGCCCGTGGCGGCCGCAACAATGCGTGCATCCTCCGTCTTCACCGCCTGTCCGGCTGACAGGGCGCGCTCCGCCAGGGAATCGAGCCCGATCGCGCGCGCATCGCTGGCAAGCGCATGCGCTTCTCTCGCGAGATCCTGATAGGCGCCCGCCGCTGAGGCGCGAGTGATGGCTGCCAGTCGGCGGTGCAGTTCGTTGCGAAACATCACGAGCAGCGCATCGGTGCGCTCCTCACCCATAGTTTCGGCAAGGCTGGAAAGGCGAGCAGGAGCAGAGGGCTGGTTTCGGGACGTGTCGCGTGGCATTGCAGGAGAAAGGTTGTGCGGGAACGCGTGCACCAAGACCTCAGGAGGTATGCAAGTTTGGTGCTCGTTGCCTCGGCTTTAACGTGAAAGCGCGGTCACCTTTCCGAGAGCATTAAACTTTGTCCCGCACGCCTAGTGTGCCGGCAGCCTTGCCGATCACCGCCAAGGTCGGCGGCCAGATTTCCAAGCGAGAGAGGTCGCCAAGCGGTACCCAGGCCACGTCGGAACTGTCTCCGCCAGGGCGCGCCGTGCCGGGAGCGGCAAAGGCGGCGAAGTCGATCAAGGTGTAGTGGTGCGCGATCCGCCCGTCCTCAGCGCGGGCGATGCTGTCAACAACATCGATCAGCACAAGCTCGCCCGCTGCGCACAGCCCTGTTTCCTCGAACAGTTCCCGCCGTGCCGCCTCGGCCACCGTCTCCCCCAGTTCCTGCTTACCGCCTGGGATCGACCAGCGCCCTGCCCGCGGCGGTTTGGCCCGACGGACGAGCAGCACCTCAGACCCGCGGAACAGCACGACGCCGACCCCGATGCGCGGCGCAATCCAGCCCGCATGGTCAATCAGGACGGGTTCTCCTCCCGGGCGGCGACGTCCTCAAGCCGGTAGGTCAGCACGTCCGCCTTCCAGTCCGGCAGCCGAAACGCCCAGCCACGCACGCGAGCGGCGATCATCTCTGCCTCCTCCTTGGCGGCCTCGGCGCGAAGCAGCGAAGCCGACGCATTCTCGCTGATCGGCGGGTCGGGAGCGGACCAGGACGCTGTGATCAGTGCATACCGGTGCTCTTCGTGCGTCACCAAGCGCAGAACGACCGCCAGTCCATCGAAGGTCACCACGTGCGCCTCGCCCGACGCAGGAGCGTCCGCCAAAGAGGCGGCGGGCATCACGTCGCTGAAGGAGAGGAATTCTAGAGCGCGGGGCAGATCGTCCAGCCGAGTGCGATCGGCCTTGAACCCCTCCGGGCCACCGATGAGTTGAAACTCTCCGTCGGGAGCAACGCGGCGCAGCGTGAGCGGCTCCGCGCCCGCCCGCTGTGTCGTCACACTCGCCACCCGATCACGGCGGATGTCGAGGATGTCCCGCTCGAGCCACAGGAGGGGGTCGATGTCCGGCCGCAGCGTGCCTTCAGCGAGCCAGGCCCGGGATTCGCCTGGGCGGCGGACGTGCACCGCCTCAGGCAGAGTGGAGCCGGTGCGCACGCGGCGGCGGCCGACGATGAGGGCGGCGAGCTCTCGCCCGGCCTGGTCCTTCACCGTGACGAGAACGCTCGTCGCCCCGGGTGTGTCCGGGTCCTCGAGGCCGAGACGGGAGAAGAGCTCCGGGTTGGCCGTGCGCTCCTCGACCAGGCGAAGCTCGGCAAGCCCGACGAACAGCTCACGCACCCGGCCCTGCTGGGCGGGAAAGCCGTGCTTCTCGGCCACCAGCCAAGCGTCACCGTCGCGCTTCAGCGTCACCGCGCCGTCGTGCCGGCGAAGCTCAACGGTGGCGGCCGCAGGAAGCCGGTCGGCGAGACCCGGGAAGACCGGCTGGTTAAGCAGGCTTGCCTCGCGCTTCGGCGCCTCCTGCTGCAAGGCGACGAAGGCAGCGCCGGTTGCGGCGACGCAGGCCAACGCGACCAACGCGAGGATCCCCCGTCTCACCACCGCCCTCCAGTCTGCCTTGCAAAACGCAACGCAGCGTGCGTCATGCCACGGCCTCGCGCGGTTCCTCGGCGCGTCGAGCGCGACGCCTGATCCGCCACAGGCCGAGCCCGATCGCAACCAGGCCCACTACAGCCGGGACGGCAACGATGTTTACAATCTTCAGCGTTAGCTGTAGGGCTTCGATGTCGCGGCGAAGGTTGCGCTGCACATCGCGCAGCTCGCGCCGCGTGGCCAGGATGTCTGCCCGCGCGCGCTCGATCGCCTGGCGCTGTTCGGCTGTCAGCACGGCTTCAGCGCGCGCCCCTTCACCGGCACCGCGGCGTATGTCGCGGATGGTCTTCTCCAGCTCCTCCAGCCGCTTGAGCAGAGCCTGTTCGCGCGCGCGATACTCGCGCTCCGCCTCCCGGCGCATGCGGTCGACAAGTTCAAACGGGCGACGGCTTTCACCACGCGAACGCAGACCGATCAGAGCTTCCGACCCTGAGAGCGTGTCGAGCAGATTGACGATCAGCGCGCCATTGTCGGCGAAAGGGGTGGCGATCTGCTGGCCGAAGAAGTCCTGCACGCGTACCCAGAAGCGGTCCTCGAGCACGTCTGAATCGGCAATCACCACCACGGTCGAGGTGCCCACCGAGCGGGCGAGATGCGGCGCACCCTCGGCGGGCTCGGCTTCGCCCTCGGCTTTCGGCGGCCCCTGGGGAAAGGCGGTCTCGAAGCTGCCGCGCACCCGGGCGGCGAGCACGCGTGGCGAGCCTTCGGGGCGGAACTCGGCGAGAATGCGCGTCGGGTCGGGTTCGAGACGAACGCGCGCAGCCTCAATCACGCCGGCCTCCGGGCTGGTCGTGATCAGGGCCTCGAACGAACCCTGCGCCCCCTCGCGCGGGGCGAGGAAGCCGGCAGAAGCGAAGGCAACCTGGTTGAGTTCGCCTGTTGCCGGGTCGGCGCGGTTGATCTGGCTGGGACCGGAGGCGGTGAACCAGGCGACGTAATCGACCGCCTGCACGCGGTCGCGTTCCCCTGCACGCACGCGCATCGCACCGCGCAGATCACCCACCACCGTGTCGCGGTCAAAGGCGATGCCCCACGCCTGAAGGAGGCGGGGCAGGTCGGAGGCCGTCTCGCGCGGTGGCATTCCGCCGGGGCCGGGCCGGGAGGCTTGCGCTTCGGAGTGAGGGTCGAGCAGCAGCAAAAGCCGCCCGCCGCGCAGCACGAACTGATCGAGCGCATACTGCGTGCGCTCGGCGAGATCCTGTGGGTGCGCGACCATCAGCACGTCGATCTCGGCGGGGATCTCGGCCACATCAAGCGGCACCTCGCGCACGGTGAGGAACTGGCGCATCTGGGTCAGCACCGTCCACGGCGGGGTGGGCCGGCCAAAGGGCCCGCGCATCTCGCCCTGCACCGGCAGCCCCGTCATCAACCCGACCACCGGCTTCTTCGGATTGGAGAGTTCGTAGATCAGCCGAGTCAGGTCGAACTCGAGGAAGCGTTCGCGGTCGGGCGCGAAGAAGGGGATGACGCGCTCCTCATCGAGCAGGTTTGAGGCAGCGAGCCCGAAGAACACCTGCTCGCCCGACTGATCGACCGGCACCCCCTGCAGGCCATAGCCGATCGCCCTATCCTCCAGGTCGCTGAAGGGTTCCGGTTCGTAGACCTCAAGCCGGAGCTTGCCGCCGGCAAGAGCAACGTATTCGGCAAGAAGTTCGCGCACCCGCGTGTGGTAGGAGGCGTAGAGCGGAATGTCTCGCCCGAGCCGTGGCGAATAGAAGAGGCGGAGCGTGATCGGCTCCGGGATCTGCTGCAGGACGGTCTTCGTGCCGTCGGAAAGCGTGTAGAGGCGGTTCTCCGTCAAGTCGAGACGATACCGACCGAGGAACGTTTCGGACAAGATGTTGATGCCAACGACGAGCACCAGAGCGGCAGCGAGCCCGGTGGCGGAGAGAAGGCGAAGCCGCGGCCGCCGCACGGACGCCACGTCGGCGGGAGGGGCAGGGGGGCTGAGGATGGCGGCCGATCCTTCCATCGTTCAGCCCGCCTTCTTCCACTCGACAATGACAGCGTTGGCGTAGAGCCAGAAGCCGATGAAGGTGGCGAAGAACACGAGATCGCGCAGCGCGACCACGCCGCGCGTGATGCTGTCGTAGCGGCCGATCAGGCTAATCCGCCGCGCCGCCTCGAGCACGCCCGCGGGCAGCGCCTCGGCAAGGAAACCGGCCACAACGGGGCTGCCAAACACGGTAAAGACGAAGCACGCTGCGACTGCCAGCACGAACGCGATCACCTGGTTTTTCGTCAGCGCCGACATCGCAGCCCCGATCGCAAGATAGCAGCCGGCAAGGAGCAGCGCGCCCGCATAGGCAGCGAGGATAACGCCATTGTCGGGCGTTCCCAGGACATTGACGGTGATGACCATCGGAAAGGTGAGGGTGAGGGCGATGGCAGCGAAGGCCCAAGCGGCGAGGAACTTGCCGACCACAGCCTGCCACAGCGCCACGGGCAGGGTGAGCAGGAGTTCGATCGTGCCCGACCGTCTCTCCTCCGCCCAAAGCCGCATGGTGATCGCAGGGATCAGCAAAAGGAACAGCCAGGGCAGGAAGGTGAAGAGCGGGGCGAGATCGGCCTGGCCGCGATCGAAGAAGTTGCCAACCGAAAAGGTCAGAGCGCCAAGGAGGACGAGGAAGATCACGATGAAGACGTAGGCAACGGGTGTTGCGAAGTAGGCGGCGAGTTCGCGCCTGGCGATGACGAACACGCTGCGCATTGCTCAGGCCGCCTCCCTCAGGGTGAGATCGCGGAACACCTCATCGAGCCTTCCGCGTTCGACGAACAATTCTCGCGGCACGATGGCAGCCGCGGCAAGCGCATCGCGCACCATCCCCTCGATGGGGTGCCTTTCGCGCGGCAAGGCGGAGAGGGCGACGAGACCCATGCCGGGCCGCGGCGAACGTTCCACGCCAGCAACGGACGGCAGGGCGCGCAAGGCCGCTTCGGCGGCCTCTGCCTCCGCCTCCCGCACCACCACGGTGGTCGCGTTGTGCCAGCGGTTGCTCGCGGCGAGTTCGGCCGGCGTGGCGTCGGCGACGATGCGCCCGCGCGCGATCAACACCGCCCGCGTGCAGATGGCTTCCACCTCCTCAAGGATGTGGGTGGAGATGATGATCGCCTTCTCGGGCGCCATGGCGGTGATCAGCCGCCGCACCTCGGCCTTCTGGTTCGGGTCGAGCCCGTCGGTCGGCTCATCAAGGATCAGCACCTCTGGGTCATGCAACAGGGCCTGGGCGAGCCCCACCCGGCGCTTGAACCCCTTGGAGAGCGCCTCGATCGGATAGAACAGCACATCGCCGAGGCTCGCGAGCCGCACCGCGCGTTCGACCCGCGCCCTCCGCTCTCGCCCGTCGAAGCCGCGCACGGCGGCGATCCAGTCGAGGAAGGCGGCGACCGTCATGTCAGGGTAGGTCGGCGCGCCTTCCGGCAGGTAGCCAAGCACGCGCTTCACGGCAAGCGGTTCCGCGAGCACGTCGTGGCCGCACAGTCGGGCGGTGCCGCGCGTGGGCAGGAGGTAGCCTGCGATCATCTTCATGCTGGTGGACTTGCCCGCACCGTTCGGTCCGAGGAAGCCGAGCACCTCGCCGCGTCCGACCGCAAGCGACACCTGATCGACCGCCGTGACGGGGCCAAAGCGTTTCACAAGCCCCAGAGCCTCGATCATCGCTGCCATCGTGCCGCAGTTCCCTCACGTGCGGCGCGGGATGTAGCGGAAACGCCTGCGCGATCAAGGCGTGCGCCCTCCCTGCAGGACGCGTTGCCGCTCACGCTTGCGCTGGGGCTCAGCCGGCCCGCAGGGTCGGAATCGCCGCCTCGCGCTCGAACAGATGCAACAGAAGCTGCACTGCCCGCCCGCGCGGTGTGATGAGTTCAGGGTCGCGGTCGAGCAGCCGTGCGGCATCGTCGCGCGCGACAGCAATTAGCTCGGCATGCGCCGGAAGCTCGGCGAGGCGGAACCGGGGCAGGCCGGATTGGCGCACGCCTAACGGGTCGCCACCACCGCGCAGGCCAAGGTCGGCCTCGGCGATGGCAAACCCGTCGTCCGTCTCGCACAGCGTGGTCAGGCGCCGGCGCGCGATGTCGCTCGCCGCATCGTCGTAGATCATGATCGCGTAAGAAGCTTCACACCCGCGCCCGACTCGCCCGCGCAGCTGATGGAGCTGGGCGAGGCCGAACCGCTCGGCGTGCTCGATCACGATCACGTTCGCCTCCGGCACGTCGACCCCAACCTCGATCACTGTGGTGGCGACGAGGAGGCGGATGCGGCCGGCAGCGAAGTCGGCCATCGCAGCGTCGCGCGCCCTTGCGCCGAGTTTGCCGTGGACAAGGCCAACGCGACCGGGGAAGTGCCGAGCCAGGGCTGCCGCACGCGCTTCGGCGGCGGCAAGGTCGGCCGACTCGCTCTCCGAAACGAGGGGGCAGACCCAGTACACGCGCGCTCCAGAGGCGAGCTTGCGCCCGATCGCCGCCACCACCTCCTCGAGCTTGGAGGCGGGCTTGGCGAGGGTGGTCACCGGGCGGCGGCCGGGCGGGCGCCCGGCGAGGCGACTCACGTCCATGTCGCCCCAGGCGGTGAGCAGCAGCGTGCGCGGGATGGGGGTGGCGGTCATCACCAGCACGTCGACATCGCCCCCTTTGTTCTGCAGCAGCAGGCGCTGATGCACGCCGAAGCGGTGCTGTTCGTCGATCACGGCGAGAGCGAGGTCGCGGAAATGCACGTCCTCCTGGAACAGGGCGTGGGTGCCGATCGCGATCCCGGCCGCGCCGGAGGCGAGGGCGGCGAGGGCGGTTTCGCGCGCCTTGCCGGTCTCGCGGCCCGTAAGAAGGGCGGTTTTCACCCCGGCGGCGGTGGCAAGACGCCCGATGGTCGCGGCGTGCTGGCGAGCAAGGAGGTCGGTCGGCGCCATCAGGCAGGCCTGGGCGCCGGCCTCCACCGCGCGCAGCATGGCGAGCGTGGCGACGATGGTTTTGCCCGAACCGACATCCCCCTGCAGCAAGCGCAGCATGCGGGTCGGCGCGGCGAGGTCGGCATCGATCTCGGCCAAAGCCTTCTCCTGGGCAGGGGTGAGGGCGTGGCCGAAGGCGGCAAGGGCCTTGGCGCGCAGGGAACCCGTTGCGACGAGCGGGCGGCCGCGCAGCGTGCGGAATCGCCGACGCGAGAGGGCGAGCGCCACCTGCTGGGCGAAGAGTTCATCGTAGGCAAGGCGCAGCCTTGGTAGGGCGAGGGGCGAAAGGTCGGCCTCACCAGTTGGCAAGTGAGCGGCGTGGAGGGCGTCTCGCCAACTCGGCCAGCCGCGGCGAGAGAGCAGGGCCGGGTCGGCCCATTCCGGCAGCTCCGGAACCCGGGTGAGCGCAGCCGTCACGGCGCGCCGCACCTCCCACGGCGCGAGCCCTGCTGTCAGGCGATAGAGCGGCTCGACCTCAGGCAGCTCTGCCACCCGCTCGGGCGACAGGATGAAATCCGGATGCGGCATGATGAGCCGCCCCCGATCGAGCCGCACCTCGCCGGAGAGCAGCCTGCGCGCGCCCTCGGGCAGGAGCCGGGCCCTTGCGGCCCCTTTGCCGAACAGGAGCACGTCGAGCTCGCCTGTGCCGTCGCGCACCGTGATGACCCACGGCGCGGCCTGACTGCGTGGTTCCCGCCGCCGCACCACCGTCACCTCGATGGTCGCCACCTGGCCCGGTGCACAGGCGGCAATAGACGGGCGAAGCCGACGGTCGATGAT
>CALFVI010000006.1 GCA_937928775.1 uncultured Elioraea sp.
GTGACCTCCGCGCTGCCCTCGATGCCGCGCGCGAGGATCTCCGCGCCGCCGCCGCGCTGGATCGCCTTGCCCTCGCCGCCGGCCGCCTCGCCCAGGCCGAAGCCGCGCCCGACCTCGCCGACACCCTCGCCCGCGCTGCCCAGGAGACCCCTGCATGAGACTCACCCCCCTGCCCCTGCTCGCCGCCGCCCTCGCCCTCACCGCCTGTGCCGTTCGCGACCTCGACCGGCTGAAGGACCTCAACGCCCAAGGCGCGCTTGAAGCGATCGCCGCCACCCGGGTGGAGTGCGCGGGGCCGAACGATCCCGTCTGCCTGCAGGCGCGCGAAATCGTCGCCAATGCCTGCCTGAGGCTCGGCACGGCCGCTCTCGCCCCGGGGGCGGGCCAAGCAGCGGAAGCCGCGGCGCGCTTCGAGTGCGCGGTGGCCAACTACCGCGCCGCCCTCGCCGCCGCCCCACGGCCCCTGCCGGAGGCGGAGGCCGCGCGTCTCTATGCCGGCTATCTCCTCGCCCTGCGCGAACGGCGCGACCAGGCGCGCTCGGCGGGCGAAGCCGCCCCGCTCAACGCTGCTCTCGCGGCGGAGGCCGAGGCAGCGCGACGCGCCGCCCCCCGGTCGGCGATCGGCGCCTACTACGGCGCCTCGGCCGCCTTCGCCGAAGCCGCCCTCGGGCTTGGGCCGCCCTGCCCGGCTCTGGCCCGCGCCGCCGATCTGCTGGCCGGCTCCCCCAGCCCCGACGCGCGGCTTGCCCCGCTGATCAACGCTCTCGCCCGCGCTGTCGCGACCGAGAGGAGGCGCCACGCATGCCCGGCCTGAACACGCCCCGCTACGAGAGGCCTCTGCGGCTGACCTTGCCCTACATGCGAGGGGCGGATGTGCGCGCGGTGCAGGCGCGTCTGATCGCCCGCGACTCCGCCTTCGCCCGCCTGATCGGCCCGGCGGACGGGCTGTTCGGTCCGGCGACGGAACGGGCGGTACGCGCCTTCCAGGCCCACGAGTCGGGCCGGCTCGGGCTCGCGGTGGACGGGGTGGTCGGGCCACGCACCTGGGCCGCCCTGTTCGCCGAACCCGATCATTCCGCCCTCGACATTCGGCGCGCAGCGGATGAGGCGGAACGCGCTGTGCACCCGCTCGAGATCCTGCGCCGGGCTCTGCCCGACCTCCGCCAGCCGCACCGCGTGTTCTCGGACAGCGTGAGCTGGGCCTTGACGCCGGAGGGGGTGACGATCGACGGCTCTCCCGCGCGCGGCACGCCCGGGGAGCCGCGCACCGTGCGCGCGCTCCTCGGCCATCTCCGCATCGGGCCCGCCTTGCGCGCGGTCTGCCGCGAAACGGGCATCCCGGTCGAACTCGCGCTGGCCACGGTGGCGACGGAGAGCGCAGGCGGGAGGACCAACCTCGAGGAGGCGATTGCCGCCCGACGCGAGGAGCCGGGCTTTGTCTCCGACGAGGCGACGCCGCACCGGGTCTCGGTCGGCCTGACCCAGACCTTGATCTCCACCGCGCGCGAGGTGCTGGGTGATGCGAGCGTGGATGCCGCCCGGCTCACCGACCCGGAGACGAGCCTGCGCGCGGGCCTCGGCTACATCGCCCGCCAGGCGCCCCGCAGCCGGCTCGATCCGCCTGTGGTCGCCTGCGCCTACAACGCGGGCGGCATCTACCACCAGCGCGGCGAGGCCAACCGCTGGAAGATGCGGCAGTATCCGCTCGGCACCGGCAAGCACGCCGACCGGTTCGTCGCCTTCTTCAACGACGCGCTCAGGGTGATTCGCGCGGAGAGGCCCGCCCTCGCCGGCGCCCCATCCTTCGCCGATCTTATCTGACAGCCTCCCGCCGGTCGTCCGCTGACCGCCGCTGCGCGCCGAGGGTCGGGCGCGCAGCGTCTGCCGGCACGCCTGCGACGACCGACCGATGAGCACGCGCCGCCCAGGTGCTGGGAGCTTACACCTTCGCCAGCAGTTTCTGGGGGATCTATCGCCGCTCCGCCGTCAATCGGGCACTCGGGCCTATGCCACGCGGTGGGTGGGATCACGCGTTCTTGGCCGACATCGCCCTGCACGGCCGCATCCTGCACGTGCCGACGGTTCTATTCTTCCGCCGCGAGGGGCCGGCGCCCCTGCGCCAACTCGCCCGCAACGCGAGCCTCGCCTGGTCGCGGGCGCGGTCGGCCGACGACCTGTTCGGCGACCTCGGCGCGCTCGCACCCTACACGACCTGCCTTTGGGCCCATCTCGAAACCTTCGCCCTCGCGCGGCTGCCGGACGGGCAGCGCGCTGCTCTGATCGCGCAGGCACGGGAGATCCGCACTGTGCGCTGCGCGTGCGCTTTCGACCGGGAGCGTGACGCTCTGGTCGCCGTTCTGCCGCGTCTGGTCTGCCAGCAGGACGACGGCAGAGCATGGGGCGAAATCGGCGCCGTCTTTCGCCAGCGCAACGCCGTGCGGCTGCTGATCGAGGTGAATGCGTGGGCGACTGGCGATCGCTCGCTCGCCGCCGCCTTACGAAGAAACGCTACGGGAGGTTGTATGAGCGCTTGGTTCGAGGCGACTCCACTACCCTCTCGACCTCGAGATCAGGAACGAGCTCACGCCCAGAACCTGGGCCGAGCGCCTGTTCTGACCCCGCGCCCACGGCGCCGGCCGCGCCCTACGCGCCACCGCAGGCGTCAGGCGGCAAGCCCTCGCACGCCCTTCGTCGTCGAATACTCGAAATGGAGCGCTTGGCCGGGAAAGACGAGTGGGTAAATGGCGTGCGCCGCCACTGCCGCCTCGGCGAAACCCTGCAGGATCAGCTTGAGCTTGCCGGGATAGCTCGCGACGTCGCCGATCGCGAACACGCTGGGCACGTTTGTCTCGCAGGTCGCCGGATTGACCACGACGTGCCCGCGCTCAAGCGCAAGCCCCCATTCCGCGATTGGGCCCAAATCCATCGCGAGGCCGAAGAAGCAGAGCAAAGCGTCGGCCGGGATCGACCGCACCTCGCCCTTCAGCGTCGCCACCTCCACCGCCTCAAGCTGGCCACCTGCCCCCTTCAGCGCATGCAGCTGATAGGGCACGACGATCTCCAGCTTGCCCTCGGCGGCAAGCGCCTCCATCCGCGCGACGCTTTCGGGCGCAGCGCGGAACTTCGGCCGCCGGTGCACGACGTGCACCGCGGCGGCGAGTTCAGCGAGCGAAAGCGCCCAATCCACCGCCGAATCGCCTCCGCCTGCGATGACGATGCGCTTGCCGCGAAAATCCTCCCGCCTCTGTACAGCATAGAACACGCTTCTGCCCTCAAATGCCGCAAGACCGTCGAGCGGCGGGCGGTTCGGCCCAAACGCACCGGCACCGGCAGCGATGATCATCGCCCGCGCGCCGATCGAATCGCCGGCCGAGGTCGCAATCATCAGCCGCCCATCCTCCTCGCGCGCGAAGCCCCTCACCTGCCGGCCGAGCAGATAGCGCGGCGCGAAGGGCGCGGCCTGCGCGATCAGCTTCTCGATCAGCCCCGCGCCGGTGATCGCCGGATGGGCAGGAATGTCGTAGATCGGCTTCTCCGGATAGAGCGCGATGCACTGCCCGCCGATCGCATCCAGAGCATCGACGACGACTGCGCGCATGCCCAGCATGCCGCATTCGAACACGGCGAACAGACCGACCGGCCCCGCCCCCACGATGCACACGTCGGTCGTGATCGTCTCCGCCATCGCGCACTCCCCGCCTTCGCCACCGCCTACATACGCCCCGGCCGAGGTCGCGCAAGCTTTGGCTCCACCGCTACACTGGGTGCGACTCGCTATGCTGATCGAGCGTTCCCTGCACCTTCCCAACGAGGCGGCAACCGCGCGATTTGCCGCCCTTGTTGCAGCGCTCGCCCGGCCAGGAGATGCGATTCTGCTCGCCGGACCCTATGGCGCGGGCAAAACCGCCTTCGCCCGCGCCTTCCTGCGCGCCGCCACCGGGCAGCCTGATCTCGTCGTGCCCTCGCCCTCCTTCACCCTGGTCCAAACCTACGTTCTGCCCGGCGGGGTCGAAGCCTGGCACTACGACTTGTGGCGGATCAGGGGGGCGGAGGAGCTCGCCGAACTCGGCTGGGAGGAGGCGCAGCGCGGCATCGTGCTCGTGGAATGGCCGGATCGGCTTGGCCCGAGCGCGCCCTCCGAAGCGCTGACCATCACCCTCTCCCCCGTGGCGGACCGTCCGCAGTCACGCCAGGCCCGCCTCGCCGGCTGGCCGGACCGCCTCGCCGCCCTGGTCGAGCCGTGACGCCGGAGGCCTTCCTCTCTGCGCACGGGTTCGGGGGCGCACGCCGCATTCCCCTTGCCGGCGACGCCTCGTTTCGCGCCTATGAGCGGCTCGCGGGCGGGCCGCGCCCGGCCCTTCTCATGCTCTGCCCGCCCGACCGCGAGGCGCTCGCCCCCTTCCTCCGCATCGCCGCCTTGCTTCGCGGCTATGGGCTCTCTGCCCCGCACGTCTTCGCCGTCAACGAGGCGGCGGGCCTTGCTCTGATCGAGGATTTCGGCGACGACACGTTCAGCCGCCTCCTCGCTGCAGGCGAGGACGAGATCGCGCTCTACCGCCTCGCCGCCGCCACCCTTGCTGCGCTGCATCGTCGCCCGCCGCCGGAGACACTGCCACCGTGGGGCGCTGCCGAAATGACGGAGGCCGCCGCCGCCACCTTCTTCGACTGGTGGTGGCCGGCCACCTTCGGCGCCCACCCCTGGCCCTTCGTCCGCCGCTCCTTCGCCGCCGCCGTGGCCGAAACCCTCGCCCCGTTCGCCGAGGATGACCCCGTCTTGGTGCACCGCGACTTCCACGCCGACAACCTCATCCGCCTGCCTCGGCCCGGGGTAGCGGCCTGCGGCCTGCTCGATTTCCAAGACGCCGCCGCCGGCCACCCGGCCTACGATGTGATCAGCCTGATCGAGGACGCGCGTCGCGACGTCTCGGCCGAAGCCCGTCGCGCTGCCCTCGCCCTCTACCTTGAGGAGGCGGCGGTGGCCGACCGCATGCGCTTCCTCGCCGCCATGGCCGCCCATGCCGCGCTGCGCCACATTCGCGTTGCCGCGCTGTGGACTCGGCTTGCGCGCCGCGACGGCAAGCAGGGCTATCTCCGGTTCGCCCCCCGCACCTGGCGGCTGTTGGAGAGATCTCTCGCCAACCCCGCCTGCCGCCCCCTCGCCGCCTGGTTTGACCGCCACATCCCCCCTGCCTTGCGCCGCGCGCCTGAGGAGGCGGCGCGATGACGCGACCTCGGGTGGCAATGGTGCTCGCTGCCGGCTTGGGCACCCGCATGCGGCCGCTCACCACAACCACCGCCAAACCGCTGCTGCCCGTCGCCGGCCGCAGTCTGCTCCATCGCATTCTCGACCACCTTGCCAGAGCCGGGGTTGAACGGGTGGTGGTGAACACGCACTGGCAGCGCGAGGCAGTGCGCACCGCCCTGGCCGAACGGCGTGACCTCGACATCGTCGAAAGCCACGAGGAAACCTTGCTCGACACCGGCGGCGCGGTGGTCAAGGCGCTGCCTCTGGTCGGCGAGGCGCCATTTTACATCGTCAACGGCGACGCCTTCTGGCTCGATGGGGCGAGCCCGGCCCTGCTTCGCCTCGCCGGCGCCTTCGACCCTGTCCGCCTCGATGCCGTGCTGCTGGTGTACCGCGCCGCCTTCTTGCCCCGCTACACGGGCTTCGGCGATTTCGCGCTCGACCCTTGGGGGAGAGTGCGCCGGCCGCGCGAGAGAGAGATCGTCCCCTACCTCTACGCCGGGGTGCAGCTCGCCTCACCTTCCCTGTTCGCCCACGCCCCCGAGGGCCCATTCTCTGCCAATCTCCTGTGGGATCGCGCGATCGCAGCCGACCGTCTGCGCGCCGTCGTGCATGATGGGATGTGGCTTCATCTTTCCACCCCAGAAGACATCGCCGATGCCGAACAGGCTCTCGCCGGCCGGGTGTCCGCTTTCGCCCACGCCCGCTGATGAGCGCCGACCCCTTCGTCGCGCCCACGCCGCGGGTGTTCGAGATTGCCAGCGGGCGCCCTTTCCTCGACGACTTGGCGGCAGGTCTTCTTACGCTCGCAGGCGGGGATCCACTTGTGCTTGCGCGGGCAACCGTACTTTTGCCGACGCGACGTGCCGGGCGTGCCCTCGCCGCGGCCCTGCTCCGCCTTTCCGGCCATCGGTCGGCGATCCTGCCGCGCATTCACCCGCTTGGTGAGGTGGCGGACGAACCGCTTCTGCTCGCAGGTGCCCTGGACGAGGCGCCGCCGATCTCCCCGCTCGCCCGCATCGCTCTCCTCTCCAGACTGGTTGCCAAAGTCGATGCCGCCCTTCCCATGGACCGTACCTGGCGGCTTGCGATCGAGCTCGCGACGATGCTCGACGAACTCGCGCTTGCCGAGGTGGACCCGGCCCGGCTGCGCACCCTGGTGCCAGAGGACTACGCCGCGCACTGGCAGAAGACGCTGCGCTTCCTCGAGATCCTGATCGGGGCCTGGCCGCAGGTGCTGCGCGAGCGAGGCTTCTCCGATCCGGGGGCGCGGCGGGTGCGCGCTCTGCGGGCGCAGATCGCCGCCTGGGAGAGGGCCCCGCCCGACACCCCCGTGATCGCCGCTGGCGCCACCTCTGCTTTTCCAGCCCTGGCCGACCTGCTCCGTACCGTCTCGCACCTGCCGCGCGGCGCGGTCGTCCTGCCCGCACTCGACCGCTCCATCCCCGTCGCCACCTGGCGCACACTTCCGGAGAGCCACCCGCAGGCGGGATTGGCCTCCCTGCTCGCCCGCATGGGGGTCGCGCGCGAGGCGGTGCTGCCCTGGCCCGGCCGCGCTCCCACCGCTGACCGCCCCGACCGGGCGGGACTTCTCTCCGCCCTCTTCGCCCCGCCCGAGGGCTTAGCGCTGTGGCGCGAGCGGGCCCCGGCTCGCTGGCGGCCGGCGGTGGTGGGCCTTGCGCGCGTGGAAGCGGCGGAACCGCAGGAAGAGGCGGCCGTGGTCGCGCTCGCCGTTCGCCGCGCCCTGGAGACACCCGGCCGCACCGTCGCTGTGGTGACCCCGGATCGCCCACTCGCCCGGCGCATCGCAGACGCCTGCGCCCGCCACGGCATTTTGGCCGACGACACGGGGGGCGAGCCGGCGAAGCAAGCGCCGCCGGGCGTGTTCCTGCGCCTTCTGGCTCGGGCGGTGGCGGAACGCCTCGCCCCTGTCCCTCTGCTCGCCCTGCTTAAGCACCCCCTGGCCGCCGCCGGCGCCGACCCCGCCCGCTTCCGCGCCGAGGTGCGCGCCCTTGAGGTCGCCGTGCTGCGCGGCCCGCGCCCGCCAGAGGGGCTTGAGGGCCTGGCCTCCTTCCTCGCGCGCGCGTCCGTGCCGGAAGCCGAGGCAGGGCGCGCGGCGCTGCACCGTCTGGCTCCGATCCTCCGCCCCTTGCTTGACCTCACCGCCCAGCCCGAGCTCGCGCTGGCAGATCTGCTCGAAGCCCATCTATCGACTGCCGAGGCGCTTGCCGCCCGGCCAGACCTTCCCGGCCCTTTGGTGCTGTGGCGGGGGGAGGAGGGCGAGACCTTGGCGCGCCACCTTGCCGAACTCGCTGAGGCGTTGGCCGATCTTCCGCCCCTCCCGCCGCCCCGCTTCCCCGACCTCTTGGAGGCGATGCTCGAGGGCCCGGTGGTTCGGCTCGCGCGCACGCAGGACCCGCACCCCAGGGTGCAGATCCTGGGCACGCTGGAAGCACGGCTGCAGGCCTTCGACACGGTGATCCTCGCCGGGCTGAACGAGGGCACCTGGCCCGCGGCGGAGGATCCTGGCCCTTGGCTGTCGCGCTCGATGCGCCGCGCCCTGGGGCTTGCCTCGCCCGACCGCCGAATTGGCGATGCCGCGCGCGATGTCGCCAACCTGATCGCAGGGGCGGGCGAGGTGCTGCTCACCCGCTCCCGCCGAGTAGAGGGGGCGCCCACCGTGCCGTCGCGCTGGCTTGTTCGGCTTGAGACCTTCCTGCGCGGCCAGTTCGGGCCGGAGGCCGACCAGCTGCTCACACCCCCGGAAGACCTGGTCGGGATCGTGCATCGGCTGGATGATCCCGGCGAAATCTTTCCCGCTCCCCGCCCCGCTCCGCGCCCGAAGCTCGCCGCCCGGCCCCGCCGCCTGGCGGTGACCGAGATCGCCACCTGGATCGCCGAACCCTACGCCATCTACGCCCGGCACGTGCTGGGGCTTCGCCCTCTCGACCCGCTCGATGCCGATGCCGAGGCCTCGGATTTTGGCGACATCGTGCATCGCGGCATCGCCGAAGTGCTGCGCGCGGTCGGCGCGGAGTGGCCGCAGGACGCCGAGGCGCGGCTGATCGCCGCGTTCGACCGCGCGCTCGACGTGCGCGCCGTCCGCCCGGCCCTCGCCGCCCTGTGGCGGCCGAGGCTCGCCCGCATCGCCGCCTGGCTCGATCGCACCGAGCGTGACCGCCGCGCCCGCTTTCACCCGCGCGCGGTGATCGCCGAAGCGAAGGCCGAGTACGCGATCGGCGGCCTTCCCGGCGGCCCTTTCGTGCTCGTGGGGAGGGCGGACCGCATCGAGGTGCGCGAAGGGGGGCTTGCCATCCTCGACTACAAGACGGGAACCGTGCCCAGCGGCGAAGCGGTGGCGCGCGGCAGCGAACCTCAACTCACCCTCGAGGCTGCGCTCGCACGCCGCGGCGCCTTTCCCGGCGTGCCCGCCCTGCCCGCGGTCGAGCTCGCCTACTGGAAACTCTCCGGTGGCTCAACTCCTGGGGAGCCGCGCGCCGTGTGCAAGGGTTCTGAGGCCGAGGCGGCGGAGGCGGCCTGGCAGGGGCTGCTCCGTCGTCTGCACGCCTTCGACGACGAAGGCACCCCCTACCTCTCCCGCCCGCACCCGCGTCTGATTTGGCGTCGGTCGGACTATCGCTGGCTTGCCCGAATCGACGAGTGGTCGGCGGCCGAGGGCGGCGGGGGGTGAGCGATGGCGGCACCCACCGAAGAACAGCGCCGCGCCGCCGACCCCAACATTTCGGCCTGGGTGTCGGCCTCGGCCGGGTCGGGCAAGACCCGGCTGCTGATCGATCGCGTTCTGCGCCTGATGCTCGCCGGCACCGACCCTTCGCGCATCCTCTGCCTCACCTTCACCCGCGCCGCCGCCGCCGAAATGGCAACGCGCCTCGCGCGCCGCCTCGGCCAGTGGGCCACCATGGACGACCAGGACCTCGCGCGGGATCTCGAAGAACTCACGGGCGAAGCCCCGTCCACCGAAACCATCCGGAGGGCCCGCGCCCTGTTTGCCACCGTGCTCGACCTGCCCGGGGGGATGAAGATCGAGACCATCCACGCCTTCGCCCAGGGCTTGCTTCGCCGCTTCCCAATCGAGGCCGGGGTCACGCCGCGCTTTGCGCTGATCGAGGAGGCGGAGGCCGCTGCCCTGCTCGACTCAGCCCGCGAGGCGGCGCTCGCGCACGCCTTGCTGAGCGAGAGGGAAGCACGCGCGGTGGCGCGTCTTGCAGCGCTTGCGCCGCCTGATCGGCTCAGCGAAGCGATCCGTGCCTTGCTTCCCGTCCGCGGCAAGCCCGGGCTGGCCGCAGCCGGCAACAGCCCCGAAGGAGTGGCTGCGGCACAGCGCCGTGTGCTCGGGCTCGGGCTGGAGGAGGACGCCGAGGCCATTCTGCGCGAAGCCTGCCGGCCCAACGAGGTGCAGGAGACCGATCTCGTTCGCCTCGCCGCCCTCTGGATCGAGGTGGGTGGAGACGCCCACGAGGAGCGCGGACGCACCCTGCGGGCTTGGCTTGCCGGCGACGCGGCTGCCCGCGCCGCGTCCTGGACAGCCTGGAGGTCGGTCTTCCTAACCGACGAGGGAGAGCCGCGTTCCGAGCGCACGGTGGCGCCCGCGAGGGTCAGGCAGCGCTGGCCGAGGGCCTATGATGCGTTCCTTTCCGAGGCGGAGCGCATCCGCGGCGTGGAGCAAAGGCTCGCCGCCGCCGACCTCGCCGACGCCTCGGCCGCGCTCGTCACCCTCGCCGCCCCCATCATCGCCGGCTTCGCCAACGCCAAGGCTGCCCGTGCCGGGCTTGATTACGACGACCTCATCGCCTGCGCCCGGCGCCTGCTCGAGGCAGACGGGGCGGCCGCCTGGGTGCACTACAAGCTGGACCAGGGGATCGATCATGTCCTGATCGACGAGGCGCAGGACACCAACCCCGACCAGTGGGCGATCGTCGGGCGGCTGTCGGCGGAGTTCTTCGCCGGCGAGGGCGCACGGCCTCTGCCGCGCACGGTGTTCGCGGTCGGCGACGAGAAGCAGTCGATCTACGGCTTCCAGGGCGCGGAACCGGCTGAGTTCGCGCGCTGGAAGGGGGTGTTCGCGAGGCGCTGCGCCGAGGCGGGCCTGGCCTGGCGGGCCGAGAACCTCACCCGCTCGTTCCGCTCCGTCCCCGCCGTGCTCGCGCTGGTCGATGCCGTGTTCGCAGGCGAGGCGGGCCAGGGCCTGACCGCCGAGGAGGGGCCAATCCGGCACCAGGCAGCGCGGGAGGATGCAGCAGGGTCGGTCGAGCTTTGGCCCCTCGTCTGTGGCGCCCGCGAGAACCTGCCGGAGGATTCTTGGCAGGCCATGGCGGAGGCGGTGACAGAGCGCGATCCGGCGCGCGCTCTTGCCGAAGCGATCGCGAGGCAAATCCGCGCCTGGCTCGATCAGGGCGAACTCCTCCTCGCGCGCGGCCGGCCGATCCGCCCCGGAGACGTGATGATCTTGATCCGCCACCGCGACCGCTTCGTCGCCGAACTGGTGCGCGCCTTGAAGGCGCGCAAAGTTCCGGTCTCGGGGCTCGATCGGATGACTCTCACCGAAAGCCTTGCGGTGCAGGACCTGCTGGCACTCTGCCGGGTCGCCCTGCTGCCAGAGGCGGACGAGCTGTCGCTCGCCGAGGTGTTGCGCGGGCCCTTCTGCGACGTCACCGAGGAGAGCCTGTTCGCGCTCTGCCGTGACGCGGCCGATGTCGGGCGCCCCCGGCAGGGGCGTTTGTGGGAGGTTTTGCGGGCCCGGCGCGACGAGAAGCCAGAGTGGGAGGCGGCTGCATCTCTGATCGAAGCGGTGGCTGCGCGGGCCGACTTCCTCCGCCCCGCGGAACTTCTGAGCTACATCCTGGCCGGCTACCCATTCCCCGGCCCCTCGGGCGGCGGGACGGTGAGCGGGCGGTGGCGGCTTCGCCGCCGCCTGGGCGCGGAGGCGATCGAGCCCGTCGAGGAACTCCTCACCCAGGCCTTCGCGTACGAGCGCGCGGAGCCGCCGTCCCTGCAGGGCTTCCTCGCCTGGCTCGACCGCGCCGGCATCGAGGTCAAGCGCGAACAGGAGCGACACTCGGACTCGGTGCGGGTGATGACGGTGCACGCGGCGAAGGGGCTTGAGGCGCCGATCGTCATCCTGCCCGACACGACGGGGCTGCCAAAGCGCGACGAGACGGTGGTGTGGGCCGAGGACACGGTGCCGGGCAACCCCCCGGTGCCGCTTTGGGCGCCGCGCAAGGAGCTGCGCGAGAGGGTGGTGGAGGAGCGGCGCGACGCCCTCGCACGGCGCCAGGACGCCGAGCACCGCCGGCTCCTCTACGTCGCCCTGACCCGGGCGGAGGATCGGCTGATCGTCTGCGGCTGGTCAGCGAAGGACGAGAGGTCCCTCAACCCCGCCTGCTGGTACCGTCTGGTCGAGGCAGGGTTTGCGCGTCTCGCCGCTGATGGGAAGGCCGTACGGTTCGCCTTCGATGCCGCGGCGTTCGGGGTGGCGGAAGGGTCGGCGTGGTCGGGCGAGGGGTGGCGGATGGAGACCGGCACCCCCGTGGCGCGCGCCCCCGGTTTGGAGCCTGCCCCAGCGGAGCCGACGCCTGTGCCGTCCTGGGCCAAGACGGCTGCGCCGGCGGAAACACCAGCCCCGCGCCCGATCCGCCCCTCGCGCGAGGACGGGGAGGACCAGCCCGCCGCCCCGCCCGTGCAGCCTGAGGACCGTTTAGGCCGTCGCTTCCGCCGCGGCAGCCTGATCCACGCCCTGCTGCAGCACCTGCCCGAGATCGCGGAGCAGGACCGCGAACGGGCGGCGCGGCGCTTCCTCGCCGGGCTTGCGCCAAACGAGGCGGAGGAGATCGCGCGCGAGACCCTCGCCGTGCTTGGCCAGCCCGACTTCGCTCCCCTCTTTGCGCCGGGCAGCCTCGCCGAAGTCCCCATCGTCGGCCGCCTGGGCGATCGCCTCGTCAACGGCGTGGTGGACCGCCTCGCCGTCACGCCGACGCGGATCCTTCTCGCCGACTTCAAGACCAACCGCCCGCCACCCGAGAGGGTGGAGGACGTCACCCCCCTCTACCTTCGCCAGCTCGCTGGCTATTGCGCCGTTCTCGCCTCCCTCTTCCCCGGCCGGCGGATCGACTGCGCCCTCCTCTGGACCTTCGGGCCACGCCTCATGCCCATCCCCAACGAACTTCTGCACCGGTTTTCCGCCTGACCCCCCCTTGGACCGCAGCAAGCGGCCCGCGCTATGTTGAGCACAACGAAACCATCCGGAGAGGTCATCCGCATGAGTGCACTGACCAAGTCCGTCACCGACGCCTCCTTCGAGACCGACGTGCTGAAGGCCCCTGGCCCCGTGCTCGTCGATTTCTGGGCGGAGTGGTGCGGCCCCTGCCGGATGATCGCACCCGCCCTCGACGAGATCGCCAAGGCCTACGAGGGCAAGCTCACGGTGGCCAAGGTGAACATCGACGAAAACCCGGTCACGCCAAACCGCTACTCGGTGCGCGGCATCCCGACCCTGATGCTGTTCAAGGGCGGCCAGGCGGTGGCAACGAAGGTGGGGGCCGACTCCAAGGGCAACTTGATGGCCTGGGTCGACCAGCACCTTTAAGGAAGCCTCAACGCGGCCGCGCGAGCGAGGGTTCCGGCGCGCCCCTCATCCTGCCACGTGCGGCGTGGGATGGTTGATGCGGGAGGTGCCGATGGTCCGTCGCTTGCTCCGTCGCTTGCTCCTCAGCCTGCTGGTCACAGTCGCCGCTGCTTCGGCCTGGGCGCAGCCGGCGGGGCCGGTGCAGACCGAGCGGGCGGCGTTCCGCGTCAGCGTCATCGCCTCTGGGCTCGAGCACCCCTGGGGGCTCGCCTTCCTGCCAGATGGGCGGATGCTGGTTACGGAGAGGCCCGGCCGGGTGCGGCTCGTTTCTCCCGACGGTGCCCTCTCCCCGCCTCTGCCCGGCGCTCCGCCGGTGTTCGCCCGCGGCCAGGGCGGGCTGCATGACGTGCTTCTGCATCGCGACTTCGCGCGCACGGGGCTCGTCTATTTCTGCCATGCCGCCGAAGGCGCGGGCGGGGCGTCGACCGCCATCAGCCGCGGGCGGCTGGGCGAGGCCGGCATCGAAGGGCTGGAGACGATCTTTACCGCCACCCCGCGCACGGGCGGGGCCCTGCACTTCGGCTGCCGCATGGTGTGGGACGGCGAGGGTTTCCTCCACCTCTCGCTCGGCGACCGCATGCGGCCAGACCAGAGCCAGGACCTCGGCAG
Source organism: uncultured Elioraea sp. (assembly GCA_937928775.1). Lineage (GTDB taxonomy): Bacteria > Pseudomonadota > Alphaproteobacteria > Acetobacterales > Acetobacteraceae > Elioraea. The sequence continues at coordinate 13,497 of CALFVI010000006.1, forward strand.
CCACAACGGCAAGACTCTGCGCCTGACCGAGGACGGCCGCCCCGCCCCGGGCAACCCCTTCGCCGGGCGCGAGGGCGCTCTGCCCGAAATCTGGACCCTCGGCCATCGCAACCCGCAGGCGATGACCGTGCACCCGGAGACGGGGCGGATCTGGGTGGTCGATCACGGCCCGCGCGGCGGCGACGAGGTGAACCTGCTCGAGGCAGGCGCGAACTACGGCTGGCCGCGCGCCACCCACGGCATCAACTACGACGGTTCGACCATCACCCCGCACCGATCCCTGCCCGGCATGGTCGACCCGCTCTGGGTCTGGGTGCCGCTGTCGATCGCACCGTCTGGTGCTGCTTTCTCCTTCAGCGCGGCGTTTCCCGCCTGGCGCGGCGACCTGCTCGTCGGCGGCTTGCGCGAACGCGCGCTGGTGCGGCTGAGCATGGACGGCGGGCGTCCGGTGGCGGAGGAGCGCATTCCCTTGGGCGAACGGATCCGCGACGTTCGGGTCGGGCCCGACGGGCTGATCTATCTGCTGACCGACAGCCCGCGCGGCGCCATCTGGCGTCTTCACCCGCTTTGACGCGAGAGCGCGGGAGACAGACGGGGCAGCGGCGGGCACCCCCTCGCCCGCCGACGCAGAGGCGGACGGCGGGACCCGCCCGCACCCCGTCAGCCGTGCTCGGCCAGCACCCGGCCCGCGAGATAGAGCGAACCGCAGATGAGGATGCGGGCCGGACGGTCTGCTTCGCGCACGATGGCGCGGATCGCATCCGCCACGCGCGGGCCCGGTCGCGCCCGACCATGCGAGGCGGCGACGATCGCCTCAGGGCTCTGCGCCGCATGCTGGCCTGGCTCAGCCACCGCCCAGAGGCTCGCCGCATGCGGGGCAAGCGCGTCGAGGAAGGCCTCAGCGTGCTTGCCGGTCTTCATGCCGACAAGCACGTGCCAGGCGGGATCGGGGTTGGCGGCGAGATGGGCGGCGAGCGCCCTCCCTGCCCCTTCGTTGTGCCCGCCATCGAGCCAGAGTTGCCAGCCCGCGGGCAGAAGATCGAGCAAAGGGCCGCGCGCCAGGCGCTGCAGCCGCGCCGGCCATTCGGCACGGGCAACCCCGCGCGCGATCGCCGCCCGATCGAGGCGTGGGTCGGCGAAGGCGCGGAGGGCGGCGACCGCGATGCCGGCATTGTCCACCTGATGAAGGCCGGGCAGGGCGGGCGGCGGAAGCTCCAGCACGCCTGCTTCGTCCTCGAAACGAAGCCCTCCCCCGGCAAGTGGCGTGATCGTCCAGTCTCGCCCGCGTGCGCGAAGCGGGATGCCGACCTCGCGCGCGCGCGCCGCGATCACGGCGAAGGCCTCGGGCGCCTGCGCCCCGGTCACAGCGATTGCGCCGGGCTTGAAGATGCCAGCCTTCTCGAAGGCGATGCTGGACAGCGTGTCGCCGAGAAAGTCCATGTGGTCGAAGGAGATGGAGGTGATCGCGCACACGCGCGGCGCGGGCACGACGTTGGTCGCATCGAGCCTGCCGCCGAGCCCGACTTCAAGCACGAGCAAATCGGCCGGCGCCTCGGCGAACAGCAGGAGGGCGGCGGCGGTGGTGATCTCGAAGATGGTGATCGGCTCGCCAGCGTTCGCCTCTTCGCAGCGCTCGAGCGCAGCGACGAGGGGCTCATCCTCGACCAGGCGCCCGGCAAGCCGGATCCGTTCGTTGAACGAGACGAGATGCGGCGAGGTGTAGACGTGCACGGCAAGCCCTGCCGCCTCGGCCGCGGCGCGGAGGAAGGCGCAGGTCGAGCCCTTGCCGTTGGTGCCCGCGACATGGATGACGGGCGGCAGGCGGCGTTCCGGATGGCCGAGGCGGGAGAGAAGACGTTCAAGACGCCCGAGCGAGAGGTCGATCAGGCGCGGGTGCAGGCGCTCGAGCCGCGCCAGCACCGGTTCCGGGCTGGTCACGGTTCGGCTCAGGCGCCGGGGGCTTCCGCTTCGGCGTGCGGCAGCGCCAACACCTCGGCGACAGGCGGGTCGGGCGCGGCCTTGCGGGGTTCGGTGAGCAGCCCGATGAGCCGCGCAAGCGTGGCCTTGAGCTCGCTCCGTTTCACGACGAGATCGACCATGCCGTGCTCGTGCAGATACTCGGCACGCTGGAAACCGTCGGGCAGCTTCTCGCGCACGGTCTGCTCGATCACGCGGGCACCCGCGAAGCCGATCATCGCACCGGGTTCAGCGATGTGCACATCGCCGAGCATGGCGAAGGAGGCAGTGACGCCGCCCGTGGTCGGGTCGGTCAGCACCACGATGTAGGGAAGCTTTGCGCGCTTGACCATGCGCACGGCGAGCACGGTGCGCGGCATCTGCATCAGGCTGATCGCACCTTCCTGCATGCGCGCGCCTCCCGAGGCGGTGAACACAACGAGCGCCGCTTCCTGCAGCACGGCGAGCTGGGCGGCGGCGAGGATCGCCTCGCCCACCTGGGCGCCCATCGAGCCGCCCATGAATTCGAAAGCGAAGGCCGCCACCACCGCCTTCTCACCGCCAATGGTGCCGTGCGCGACCAGGATGGCGTCCTCAAGCCCTGTTTCGGCGCGCGCGGCGCGCAGTCGGTCGGCGTAGCGCTTTTGGTCGCGGAACTGCAGCGGGTCGGTCGGCACCTTCGGCAGTTCGATCCTGGCAAAGCCCGCGTCCATCACGGACTCGAGACGATCTTTTGCCGGCAGGCGCATGTGGTAGCCGCAATTGGGGCAGACGCGCAGGTTTTTGCGATGATCCTCGTGGAAGATCATCTGCGAGCAGTTCGGGCAGGTGACCCAAAGGTTGTCGGGCACCGGCTTCTGCCCGAGCAGGGTGCGAATTTTCGGCCGGACGTAGTTGGTGAGCCAGTTCATGACGGTCAAAGAACGAAACGGGGAGGCATCCTATGTGGCGGCGGGTCAGGCGGCAGCGGGCGCACGCGCGGCGCGCACGGCGGCAGCGAGAGCGCGCACCTGATCGAGCACCGCCTCAACGGTGCCCGGCCGCGGGCGCCCTTCCTCGTCAAGCCGATCAGCGATGGTATCGATCAGAGCGGAGGCGACGACGGCGGCATCGGCATGGCGCACCACTGTTGCCGCCTGGTCCGGCGTGCGCACACCGAAACCGACGGCGATCGGAAGCGCGGTTGCCGCGCGCAGCCGGGGCATGGCCTCGGCGAGATGGGCCTCCGTTGCGGTGCGCGTGCCGGTGATGCCGGTGATGGAGACATAGTAGACGAAGCCCCCCCCACCCGCGAGCACGACGGGCAGGCGCTCAGGCCGGGTTGTGGGTGCGACAAGGCGAATCATGTCAAGCCCGGCCGCGCGCGCGGGGTCATCAAGCTCCTCCGATTCCTCGGGCGGCAGATCGACGACGATTAGCCCATCGACGCCGGCGGCAGCAGCATCCGTGCAGAAGCGTGCCACACCGTAGGAGAGGATGGGGTTGAAATAGCCCATGAGCACCACAGGAGTGGTGTCGTTGTTTATACGGAATGTGCGCACCAGATCGAGCGTGCCCGCGAGAGTGGCGCCGGCCTTCAGCGCCCTCAGCCCCGCGCGCTGGATGGTCGGCCCGTCCGCCATCGGGTCGGAGAAGGGCATGCCAACCTCGATCACGTCTGCCCCCGC
>CALFVI010000007.1 GCA_937928775.1 uncultured Elioraea sp.
TGCAGACGCCGCCGGTGCAGCGCCCGCAGGAGGGCTCGACCGCCCTGCAGAACACGCTCGAGCGGCTTCGCCAGCAGCAGGCGCAGCGCCAGGCCCAACCGCAGCGGCCGGCGGGCGGCGGGGCTCCCGCAGCTGGTGCGCCGGGGGGAACCGCGCCGACCCCGGGCCTCACCCGCGGCGAGATTGAAGGCCTGGCGAATCGGATCTCGGAGTGCTGGTCGGTCGATCCCGGCATGCTCGGGCTCGATCAGATCGTGGTCGAGGTCACGGCTCGGTTCCGCCCGTCCGGCCAGGGGGTGGCGGTGATCGCGGTGCAACCCGCACCAGGCACCAATCTTGCCGACCCCCGCGTGCGTGCGCTGTTCGAGAGCGCGCAGAGGGCCTTGCGTAACCCGCGCTGCGAACCGCTGCCCGTGCCGGCGGAAAAGATCGCCACCCTCGAGAGCGCACTCTTCCGCTTCAACCCACGCGGGTTGATCCGCTGATCCGCTCGGCCTCACGTCAGTTCCATCGCGTGTGACATCGACCACGCACGCTCGGTGCGCTAGGAACCGCGCGACCGGAGGCGATGGCCGTTGCCATGACGAAGCAACTTCTTTCCCCGACTGCGTTCGAAGCGCTGGAGAGGGTGAGCCTTTCGCGGCGCGCTCTGCTTGCCGCCGTGCCGGTGGCGACAACCATGCTCACCCTCAATGCCCGCGCTCAGGCCGAGAGGCCGGTGATCGACATCACCCGCGCGCGCACCGACCCCCTGCCCATCGCGATCCGCGATTTCGCCGGCGCACAACCTTGGGGTGAGCAGATCGCGCAGGTGATCACCGCCAACCTCGCGCGTTCCGGCCTGTTTCGCCCGATCGATCGGCGTGCCTTTTTGCAGGACAATCCGGACGGCACGCCGCGCTTCGCCGAGTGGCGCGTGATTGGTGCGCAGGCGCTGGTGACGGGACGCGTCGACCAGCAGGGTGATCGGCTCCGCGTTGAGTTTCGGTTGTGGGACGTGCTGCCCGGTACGCAGATCCAGGGCACGGCCTATACGACCCAGGCCCCCAACTGGCGGCGCATCGCGCACATCTGTTCGGATGCCATCTACGAACGGCTGCTGGGCGAGAAGGGCTACTTCGACACCCGCATCGTCTACGTCTCCGAATCGGGGCCGCGCGACCGTCGCATCCGCCGCCTCGCCATCATGGACCAGGACGGCGAGAACCACCGTTTTCTCACCGATGGCACTTGGGCGGCGCTGACGCCGCGCTTCCACCCCAACACGCGCGAGATCGCCTATATGTCGTATGCGCGGAACGAACCGCGCGTGTTCCTGATGGACGTGGACACGCGGCGCGAGACGCTGCTCGGCAATTTCCCCGGCATGACTCTCTCGCCCCGCTTCAGCCCCGACGGCAACAGCGTCATTCTCTCTGCCATCCGCGGCGGCGATGCCAACATCTATGTTGTCGATTTGCGTACCCGGCGGGAACGTCAGCTCACCTTTGGCCCCTCCCTCGACGTCTCGCCGTGCTTCTCGCCGGATGGGCAAAAGATCGTGTTCAATTCCGACCGCGGCGGCGACCAGCAGCTCTACGTGATGGATGCCGACGGCGGCAACCTGCGCCGGATCAGCTTCGGCCAGGGCCGCTACGCCACCCCTGTGTGGTCGCCGCGCGGCGACCTGATTGCCTTCACCCGGCTCACACGCGGCACCTTCGCCATCGGTGTGATGCGCCCGGACGGGTCGGGCGAGCGGATCCTCTCGGAAGGCTGGCAGATGGAGGGACCGGCGTTTGCGCCAAATGGTCGCGTGCTCGCCTTCTGGCGCGAAACGCGAGCGCAGGACGCGCGCGGTGCCGGCTACTCCTCGCGACTTGCCTCGATCGACATCACTGGGTTCAACGAGCGCGCCCTGCCCACGCCGGCCGACGCCTCTGACCCTGCCTGGTCGCCGCTGATCCCAGGATAGACGCCTTCTTGCCACACTGCCGCCCGAGGTTGATCGCACGGACGGCAGGTCGCATATGCGTTCGCGTCGGTTGTGGTTGCAGCGGAGGAAGCCCACACCAGCACGTGCTATCCCGAAAGGAGTTGCCCTGACCATGACCCGCATGCGGCTCGCCCCCCTGTCCGGATTGGTCTTGCTCGCTGCCTGCGCCCAGGCTCCTGACCAGGGCGGCGCCGCAACGGGTATCGGCCAGGCCACCGGGCCTCGTCCGGGCACGCAGGAGGATTTGGTCGCCAATGTCGGCGACCGTGTCTTTTTCGACTTCGACCGTTCGAACATCCGCCCCGACCAGGCGCCGACACTGGATCGCCAGGCCGCCTGGCTGCAGACGCACCGGCAGGTGCGGGTTGTCATCGAGGGACATGCCGACGAGCGCGGCACGCGCGAATACAACCTCGCCCTCGGCCAGCGTCGCGCCGATTCGGCGCGCAACTACCTGATCGCGCGCGGTGTCGAGGGGTCGCGCATTCGGACCATCTCCTACGGCAAGGATCGTCCTGCAGTGCTCGGGTCGAACGAGGAGGCGTGGGCACAGAACCGGCGCGCCGTGACCGTTGTGCAGTAAACGGCTGCTCGCGACCGCGCTCTTGGCACGGGCGGCCCCGCGGCCGCCCGCTGCGTTTCCCGCGCTGCTGCCAGCACGCTGCGCAGGGAGAGGAAGGAGACCGATGCGAACCCCGTGCGTGATCGCTGCCCTGTTCGCCCTCGCTGCCGCCACGGAGGCGGTGGCGCAGCTCGAGAGCCGAGAGGCGATCGCGTTGCAGAACCAGATCCTCGAGTTGCGGCGGGATCTGCAGGCGCTGCAGGGCAGGCTCGGCCCAGGCGCTGGCGCGGTCGCCCCGCCGGTCGCCCTTGCCCCGCCGGTAGGGGCGGGCGCCGCCCCTTTGTCTGGCAGCCAGCAAGAGCTGCTCACCCGCCTCCTTGAGCGCGTGCAGGCGCTGGAGACAGAGCTGCGTCTGCTGCGTGGCCGCAGCGACGAAACCCAGAACGCGCTGCGCGAGCTGCAAGCGACGATGGAGAAGACCCGCGAGGACCTCGAGTTTCGGCTTAGCGCGTTGGAGGGCGGGCGCGGCGGAGCACCGCAACGGCTGGCCGCTGGCGGCGCCCAGCCGGCCGCGCAGGCTCAGGGGCAGCAGCAGGGCGCCCTGCCCACGCCTCCGGCTGCCCCCGCTCAGCCCGCCCGCCCGCGCAGCCAGGAGCAGATCCTGCGCGCTGCCCAGGACGCCTTGCGTCGGCAGGACTGGGCGACGGCGGACCGTGAGGCCCAGGCATTCATCGCCACCTATCCGCGTGATGCTCGCGTCGGCGAGGCCTACCTGGTCCGCGCCGAGGCGCTGTATGGTCGGCGCGAATTTGCCCAGGCTGCCCTTGCCTACGACGATGCACGCTCGCGCGTGACCGACCGCTCCCGCCGGCAGGATGTGCTGCTCGGTCTAGGTCGTTCGCTCGCCGCCCTCAACGAACGCGCGAGCGCCTGTGAGGTGTTTCGCCAGCTCGCGTCCGACTTCGCCACCGACATGCGGGCCGATATTCGGGACGCGCTGAACAGTGAGAGGTCTCGGCTGCGCTGCTGACGAGGCTCGAGACCCGCTTCGCTGCCACTCTCGCGCGGCTCGGGCCGTTCGAGCCCGCTCCTTTGCTCGCGGTCGCGGTCTCAGGCGGGGCGGATAGTCTCGCCCTTGCCCTGCTTGCCGATGGCTGGGCGCGGGCCAGGGGAGGGCGAGTGATTGGTCTTGTCGTCGATCACGGTGTCCGTTTTGCGGCCGGCCTCGAGGCGTCCCTGGTCGCCGCTTGGCTGGCAGCGCGCGGCATCGCGGCCCGCACCTTGCGGCTCGACACGCCCGGCGGCAGCGCGCAGGCCCTGCGCCGCGCCCGTCTGCAAGCCCTGGCCCAGGCGGCTGTTGAGGCGGGGACGCTGCATCTCCTCCTCGCCCATCATGCGCTCGACCAGGCGGAGACCGTGCTGCTGCGTCTGGCGCGGGGGTCGGGCGAGCGGGGGCTTGCGGGCATGGCGGAAACCCGGCCTGTCGGCCCCGTGCGCCTGCTGAGGCCGCTGCTCGGTGAGGGGCCGTCCGCCTTGCGGGCGCTGCTGCGCGCGACCGGCCAGCCCTGGATCGAGGATCCGTCGAACACGGGACGGACGACGCGGGCGAGGCTGCGGGCTGCCTTGCGCGATCGCGATGGCGAAGGGGTGGCGGTCAGAGCCGCGTTGGGGGTCGCCATCATCGCCTCGCGTCGTCGCAAGGAGGCGGAGGAGAGGCTCGCCCGGTCACTGGCCGAGGCGGTCCGGCTTTCCCCCCTCGGCTACGCCTTGCTCCATGCGGCGAGGTTCGTGGCGTGGACCGAGTCCCTCCGGCGGGAAGCCCTTGCTGCCCTGTTGCGGTGCATCGGCGGCCATCACCATCCCGTGCGCGGGGATCGTCTCACCGCTCTCCTGTCCCGTTTGGAAAGGGGCAAAGGAGGCACCGCCGCCGGCTGCCTCGTCGCGCCGCGGGGCGGCGTGTGGCTGATCGCGCGCGAGCCTGCGGCGGCGGCGGCGGCGGTCACTGTGATCGATGGGCAGCCTGTGTGGTGGGACAGGCGGTGGCGCGTTCGGGCCTCGCCGGGAGATAGCGTCGGCGCGGTCGGTGCTGCCGAGGCGGCGGCGTTGCGCCGGGCGAGAGAAGAGGCGCGCGGCATCCCATCCGTCGTCCTGGCCACCCTGCCGGCGATTAGGCGCGGTGACGTGTTGGTTGCGGTGCCGCCAATCTTGTATGCTCGAACCAGTGGAGGGTTGGTGCCAGAAGCCCGGTTTCGGCCCCCCGAACCGCTGATTGCCTGCTGGGAGGGTGGGGCGGGGGAGGGGCCATTGGAAGCTTGGTAACGAAACCCATGTTACGTTTGGTGGCGGGTCGCGCCGAGACAGACCGAGGATGATCGTGGCGTGAGCAACTTCGGACGGAACCTGGCCCTCTGGGTCATCATCGCGCTCCTTTTGGTGGCGCTGTTCAACCTGTTTCAGCCTTCCTCGCCCCGCCATTACGCGAGCCAGCTCGCCTACTCCGACTTCCTCAACGAGGTCGGCAACGGCCAGGTGCGCGACGTCACTATCCAGGGACGCGTCGTCACCGGCCAGCTGCTGGATGGGCGGATGTTCACGACCTATCTGCCGCCGGACGCCGGCACGGTGACCATCCAGAAGCTGACTGATCGCGGCGTACGCGTGCTGGCCCGGCCGGAGGAAAGCGAGGTCAACCCGATCTTCCACTACCTCCTTTCCTGGTTCCCGATGCTTCTGCTCATCGGTGTCTGGATCTTCTTTATGCGCCAGATGCAGTCGGGCGGAGGTCGGGCGATGGGCTTCGGCAAGTCGCGCGCGAAGCTTTTGACGGAGAAGCAAGGCCGCGTGACCTTTGACGACGTGGCTGGCATCGACGAGGCGAAGGCCGAGCTGCAGGAGATCGTTGACTTCCTGCGCGATCCGCAGAAGTTCCAGCGCCTCGGCGGGCGCATTCCGAAGGGCGTGTTGCTGGTTGGGCCGCCTGGCACCGGCAAGACCCTGCTTGCCCGCTCGATCGCCGGCGAGGCAAACGTTCCCTTCTTCACCATCTCAGGCTCTGACTTTGTCGAGATGTTTGTCGGCGTCGGGGCCTCGCGCGTGCGCGACATGTTCGAACAGGGCAAAAAGAACGCCCCTTGCATCATCTTTATCGACGAGATTGACGCAGTCGGGCGCCATCGCGGCGCGGGCCTGGGCGGAGGCAATGACGAGCGCGAGCAGACCCTGAACCAACTCTTAGTTGAGATGGATGGGTTCGAGTCCAACGAGGGAGTGATCCTGATCGCTGCCACCAATCGCCCGGACGTGTTGGATCCCGCTTTGCTCCGGCCCGGCCGATTTGACCGGCAAGTGGTGGTGCCGAACCCTGACGTGAACGGACGCGAAAAGATTTTGCGCGTGCACATGCGGAAGGTGCCGCTCGCCGCCGATGTCGACCCGAAGGTTCTGGCGCGCGGCACCCCCGGCTTCTCGGGGGCCGATCTCGCCAATCTCGTCAATGAGGCCGCGCTCCTTGCCGCCCGCAACGGCAAGCGCGTGGTCGGCATGGCCGAGTTTGAGGCGGCGAAGGACAAGGTGCTGATGGGGGTGGAGCGCAAGTCCCTCGTGATGAGCGAGGAGGAGAAGCGCATGACCGCCTATCACGAGGCGGGGCACGCCCTGGTCGCGATCTCGATGCCTGAGTGCGACCCGGTGCACAAAGCGACCATCATCCCGCGCGGGCGTGCTTTGGGCCTCGTGATGTCTTTGCCAGAGGGTGATCGCTACTCGAAGCAGAAGTCCAAGCTCCGGCAGGAGCTGGCCATGGCGATGGGCGGGCGTGCAGCGGAGGAGATCGTGTTTGGGCCCGACCGTGTGTCCAACGGCGCCGCCGGCGACATTAAGATGGCGACTGACCTGGCGCGGCGCATGGTCACCGAGTGGGGAATGAGCGATAAACTCGGGATGGTAGCCTATGCCGAGAACTCCCAGGAGGTGTTTCTCGGCCACGCCATTACCCAGACCAAGAACATCTCGGAGGCGACCGCGCAGGAGATCGACCGCGAGATCCGTCGCATTATCGATGAGGCGTATACGACCGCGAAGCGCATCCTGACCGAACGTCGCGCCGACCTTGATCGGCTCGCTCAGGGTCTTCTCGAGTACGAGACACTGTCGGGGGAAGAGATCAAAGCGTTGCTGGCCGGCGAGCCGATCGTCCGCAAGCAAGAGCAGGACCAGCCGCAGGCTGACCAGCGCCGTTCCTCGGTGCCGACGTCGGGGCGACTCGCCAAGGCTGGGTCCGCCCCTGCCGGCGGCTTTGGCCCGCAGCCGCAACCGAACATCTGAACGCCCCTCGGCCGATCGCTTTCTGTGCGCGTGGCCGACAGGCCCGGGCGGGATTGGGTAGGGTCCTGCGGCTGAAGGGGCAAAGACGCCTCTTGGCGCGGTGCGGTAGGCCAGCGATAAAGCGGCCGCCAAGTGTGGGGTGCCGAACCTCGCGCGACGTGCCGCGAAGGCCTTCCCGCTGACCGGCGCGTCTCCTTTTGGGTCCGCAGGAGCCTTTGCCAATGCCGTCCGACACGCGTCGTCTGTTCGGAACTGACGGGGTGCGCGGAAGGGCGAACGCTCCGCCAATGCGGCCGGAAACCGCTCTGCGCCTCGGCCAGGCCGCCGGCGCCCTGTTCCGCCGCAGCGGGGCCGGGCACCGGTCGCGCGTTGTCATCGGCAAGGACACGCGCCTCTCCGGCTACATGATCGAAAATGCGCTCGCCGCCGGGTTTATTTCGGTGGGCATGGATGTGAACCTGGTCGGCCCCTTGCCCACACCCGCTATCGCCTGGCTCACCCGCTCCATGCGGGCCGATCTTGGGGTGATGATCTCGGCCTCGCACAATCCGTTCGAAGACAACGGCATCAAGCTGTTCGGTCCTGATGGCTGGAAGCTCTCGGACGCGATGGAAGCCGAAATCGAGCAGCTGATGATGGATGCTGCGATCGAGTCCCACCTTGCCGCGCCGGCCGAGTTGGGTCGCGCCGTCAGGCTCGAGGATGCGCGCGGGCGCTACATCGAGGCGGCGAAATCGTCGTTTCCCCGAAACCTTCGCCTCGATGGGCTGCGCATCGTCATCGACTGCGCACATGGTGCCGCTTATCGCGTCGCCCCTCTGGTGCTCGCCGAACTCGGTGCGGAGGTGATCACGCTCGGCGTCGCGCCCGATGGGGTGAACATCAATCGCGACTGCGGCTCCACCGTCCCTGAGCACATGAGGAGCGAGGTGGTGGCCAACGGCGCCGATCTCGGGCTTGCGCTGGATGGGGATGCGGACCGCTTGATCCTTGCTGATGAGACGGGACGGATTGTTGATGGCGATCAGGTGCTCGCCCTGATCGCCGATGCCTGGTTGCGCTGCGGGCGGCTGGCCGGTGGCGGCGTGGCGGCCACCGTGATGAGCAATATGGGGCTCGAGCGCTTCCTCGCCGAGCGGGGGCTTGTGCTCGAACGAACGGCTGTCGGCGACCGTTACGTCGCCGAGCGCATGCGCGCGAAGGGGATGAATGTGGGTGGCGAGCAGTCGGGCCACATGATTCTGACCGACTACGCGACGACCGGTGACGGGCTGATCGCCGCGCTGCAGGTGCTGGCCGTCATTGTCGAGACCGGGCGCCCAGCCTCCGAAGTGTGCCGCCAGTTCGAACCCTTGCCGCAACGGTTGCGGAACATCCGCCACGATGGGCGCCTCGATCTCGGCCACCCACACATCGCGCGCGCGATCGCCGAGGCCGAAGCTCGGCTGGCCGGACGGGGGCGTCTGCTGATCCGCCGTTCAGGCACAGAGCCTGTCGTCCGTGTGATGGCCGAGGCGACCGAGGAGAGTCTCGTTTCGGAGGTGGTAGATTTCGTTGCGGAGGCGATCCACTCGGCCATCGCCGAGGTGGTGAGCTGATGAAGGGCAGGGTGCTAATCATCGCCGGATCCGACTCCGGGGGTGGGGCGGGGATCCAGGCCGACATCAAGGCTGTTACCTGCCTCGATGCTTTCGCCATGACGGCCGTCACCGCCCTCACCGCGCAGAACACGCAAGGTGTTGCCAACGTGCTGCCCGTGCCGCCGGCCTTCATTCGCGAACAGATCGACGTCGTCGTCTCCGACCTCGGCGTGGATGCTGTGAAGACCGGCATGCTGCACGACGTGCCGGTGATCGAGGCTGTGGCGGAAGCGATTGCGGCGCTCGACCCGGCCATGCCAGTGGTAGTCGATCCGGTGATGGTGGCGAAAGGCGGGCAAAGGCTGTTGGCGCAGAACGCGGTTTCCGCCCTAATCCGCCTGATGATCCCGCGCGCGACGGTGATCACCCCCAATGTTCCGGAGGCGGAAGTGTTGGCCGGCTCAGCCATCCTCTCCGTTGACGACATGAAGAGGGTGGCGGAGCGTCTCCTCTCCTTGGGCTGTAACGCCGTGCTCATGAAGGGTGGGCACCTGCCAGGGGAGAGAGTGACCGACCTCCTCGTGACAGCAGACGGCATGGAAACCTTCTCCGGCCCGCGCATCGACACGCGCCACACCCACGGCACCGGATGCACCCTGGCCTCGGCAATTGCAGCGGGGCTCGCGCAGGGGAAGGGCTTGCACGAGTCCGTCATTCGTGCCCGTCACTACGTCGCACTCGCGCTCGCCTCGGCCCCCGGCTACGGTCATGGGCACGGGCCACTTAATCACGCGGTCACCGTCGATCCCGCCCGGCTCGCCGCGTTGTCTTGCGCCTAGAGCAGCTTCTACATGAGTGCAAACCGCCCTGTCCTTATCCTGCGTGCATCGTCACGCACGCGGCTGAATTGATCCGTCTTCGATCTGCCCTCGGTCGCGCGCCGCCCCACCGCGGCAAACGCGGCCAAAACGACCGTGAACACAGCGAGCGCGCCTGCCGCTGGCACGGGGACGAGCTACGTGCGCCCGATGAACAGCCTGTCGCCCCACAGGGCCAAGTTTGTCGCCTGGATCAGGCCGCTCGTGCCCGTGTCGTTGTACGGCGGCATGATCACGGGCCTGGTGCGCTTCGGCAGGATCACGATCTGCATCGTCACCACGGATTCGCTCGCGAGCAGGAGCACGTCCTCGAAGGTCCGCAACTGCCGTGCCCTCTCCACCGAAGAGAGGCCCTAGCCCTCGATGAAGAAGTCGCGTCGAAGCGCCGGGCAAAAGGTCGATTGCGGCAAGCAGGCTGCCGCGGGCGATGGTTGGCACGCCGAAGCTTGCGAAGGTGATCCACCTCGCGGAGATGCGCGGGAACGCCTAGGTCGCCTCATCGCTGACCGTAACGGCGAACGTGCTCGTCGCGAAATCGCCGGCTAACCGTTTTGCACTAGCTTGCATGTCGACCGTCTGGCACATCGTCACGGGCGTCGGTAGCACGCCCTCTGGCCAAGCATCTTCCACGGTTGCGACCCAGTTCTCCTTGCCGGTGCAGCCGAAGCCGAAGGCGGGCGCGCAATCATTCCTATCGAAGCCGCCAAAGCTCTTGTAGGCCGATACGCCCCAAGGCGCGAAACCGACGGCCCTCTCGTAATCCGAGATACCTTGCGGTGCCGGAACCGGGAATCCGCTGCTGCCACCTTGCACGGCGACCGTAGTCTCGAAGCTGTTGTTCCGCAGGATGTTGGCCTGCGCTGCCGCCGGTGCGAGGAGCAAGGCGGCGCTGAAGGCGAGCGTACGGGACATGCAACGCTTGGTCGTCTCGCCTGTCAGTCTCGACCGTCCGGCGCACGGCACCTTGCGCGATCACGGTGCCATCGTGTCGATCTGCCGATACAACGTTGGCTAGCCGGAACAGGAGCATGGTGATGTCTTGCCTTCCCCTGATTGTCATGGCTGGCTTCGCCGACCGGCCCTTCGCCGGCAATCCGGAAGCAGTCGTGCGGTTCGAGGCCTGGTTGCCGCACACTGTGCTGCAAGGCATCGCTGCCGAGCACCCTCTTAGCGAGGCCGCCTTCGTGGTCCCCGAACTGGCGGCTCCGCGTCCGCGCAGGCTCACGCGTCCTTCTAGACGAACGCCGCGCCTGAGCGCGGCGGGCGAGATCGCGCGGGTGACGCGCGGCGTGCTTGCGGCCGTTCGACAGGGCGGCTATAGCCCGTGGCGGGTCACGCCCCCCCACCGGGGCGCATCGCTTCTGCAAGGGAGCTTGCCATGGCGAACAGTGCTACGCCGCCCGCGCGGCCATCTCTCCGTCCTGCCAATCCGCGTTTCTCTTCCGGTCCCACCGCGAAACGGCCTGGCTGGTCGCTTGCCGCCCTTGAGGGCGCACTGGTCGGCCGGTCGCACCGCGCGAAGGAGGCGAAAGCGCGGCTTGCCGAGGTGATCGCACGCTCGAAACGGATTCTCGGTCTGCCGGAGGATTGGCGCCTTGGCATCGTTCCAGGTTCCGACACAGGGGCGATCGAGATGGCGATGTGGACCCTGCTCGGCGCGCGCCCTGTCGACGTGATCGCCTTCGAATCCTTCGGCGAGGCCTGGGCTGTGGATGTCGCGAAGCAGCTCAATGTCGAGCATCGCATCCTTTCAGCCCCGTACGGCAGGTTGCCGGATCTGAGAGCCGTCGACTGGACCCATGATGTCGTGTTTTGCTGGAACGGCACCACCTCCGGGGTGCGCATCCCGGATGGGGACTGGATCGCGCCCGACCGCGCGGGGCTTGCAATTTGCGACGCCACCTCGGCCGTGTTCGCGATGGCGCTGCCGTACGATCGGCTCGATGTGATCACCTGGTCCTGGCAGAAGGTGCTGGGCGGTGAGGCAGCGCACGGCATGCTGGCGCTCTCTCCGCGCGCGGTGGATCGACTTCTTTCACACAAGCCCGCCTGGCCGCTGCCGAAGATCTTCCGCCTTGTTTCTGGTGGCAATCTCATCGAGGGCATCTTCAAGGGTGAGACGATCAACACGCCCTCCATGCTCTGCGTGGAGGATGCGCTCGATGGACTCGCCTGGGCGGACTCGATCGGTGGCTTGCCCGAGCTGATCCGCCGATCGGAGGCGAACCTCGCCGCGGTCGCGCGTTGGATCGAAACAACACCGAACTACGCCTTCCTTGCCGAGGATCCCCGCACGCGGTCCTCGACTTCGATCTGCCTTTCCATCGTCGCTTCCTGGTTCATCGCCCTTCCCGCGGAGAGACAGGCCGAGGCGGCGAAGGCAATCGCTGCACTTCTGGAGGCGGAGGGTGTGGCGCTTGACGCGGGCGGCTATCGCGACGCGCCGCCGGGGCTGAGGCTCTGGGGCGGGGCGACGGTGGAGACCGCCGACATTGAGGCAGCTCTCCCTTGGCTTGATTGGGCTGCAGAAACGGTCGCGCTGCGTTTCGCAACCGTGCCGGCCGGGAAGTGAGTCCATGCCAAAGGTTCTCATCTCCGATAAGCTCTCGCCCGCGGCGGTCGACATCTTTCGCAGCCGGGGCATTGAGGTTGACGTCAGGACCGGGCTTTCGCCGGCGGAGTTACGGGCCGTCATCGCCGACTATGACGGGCTTGCTGTCCGCTCCTCGACCAAGGTGACGGCGGAGCTCCTTGCCGCGGCGAGAAATCTCAAGGTGGTTGGTCGTGCCGGTGTTGGCGTTGACAATGTCGACGTGAAGGCCGCTACCGCCCGCGGCGTGGTGGTGATGAACACGCCGCACGGCAATGCCATCACCACCGCCGAGCACGCGATTGCCCTGATGTTCGCGCTCGCCCGGCAGATCCCGGAGGCCTCTCTTTCCACTAAGGCCGGCAAGTGGGAGAAGAACCGCTTCCTGGGCGTCGAGCTCTATGGCAAGACGCTTGGCATCATCGGCTGCGGGAATATCGGCTCCATCGTCGCCGACCGTGCGCTCGGCTTGAAGATGAAGGTGATCGCCTATGATCCATTCCTCTCCGATCAACGGGCGGTCGCGCTCGGCGTAGAGAAGGTTGATCTGCACGATCTGTTCGCGCGGGCCGACATCATCACCCTGCATGCGCCGCTGACGGAAGGCACTCGCCACATCATCGATGCGCGCGCAATCGCGCAGATGAAGCGCGGTGTGCGCATCATCAACTGTGCGCGTGGCGGGCTGATCGTCGAGAAGGATCTTTACGACGCACTCGTCTCCGGCCATGTCGCCGGTGCGGCGCTCGACGTGTTCGAGACCGAGCCGGCAACCGAAAGCCCATTGTTCCGGCTAGAGAACGTTGTCTGCACGCCGCATCTCGGTGCCTCGACGAAGGAGGCGCAGGAGAACGTGGCACTCCAGATTGCCGAGCAGATGAGCGATTTCCTGCTGACGGGGGCGGTGACGAATGCGATCAACATGCCCTCTGTCTCGGCCGAGGACGCGCCACGGCTTAAGCCTTACATGGAGCTTGCGCGACTGCTGGGCGCGTTCGCCGGCCAGCTTTCGGCCGCGCGTGACCGTGGGTTTCGCGCTGTCGCAATCGAATACGAGGGCCTTGTGGCGGCATTGAACCACACTCCGCTGACTGCGGCGGCACTCGCTGGACTGCTCGGCCCCTTGATGGAGGGTGTAAACATGGTGAACGCGCCGGTGATCGCGCGCGAGCGCGGCATCGATCTCACCGAGACAGTGCACGATCGGCCATCCGAGTATCAGACCCTGATCCGGATCGCGGTAACGACCGATCGCGACACGCGAACCGTTGCCGGTACTCTGATCGCGGGTTCCCGTCCGCGTCTGATCGAGATCAAGGGCATTCCGGTGGAGGCCGACTTCTCGCGCCATATGCTGTACGTGACAAACGAGGACAAGCCGGGCTTCATTGGTCGGTTCGGGACCACGCTCGCGGAAGCCGGTGTGAACATCGCGACCATGCATCTCGGTCGCACTGCGCCGGGAGGGGACGCGATTTGCCTAGTTTCCGTCGATGAGCCGGTGCCGGCGGAGGTGCTCGAACGCGTGCGCGCGTTGCCGCTGGTGAAACAGGCGACCCTGCTGTCGTTTTGACCGTCTCGACCCGCGCGGCCCATGGCCGTGGCAAGGCGCCTTCAGGGCCGGGCTGTGCGCATCGAAGCAGAACATTTCTGCAGGGGGATGAAAATCGAGCCACATGGCGCCGTCAGGGCCGGACTATGCGCAGCGAAGCCGAATGCGCCGCGATGCGCTGGGCCTCCGCAACAACGGCTTCCGCAGCAAGGACGTAGACGTCGTCGGTAAGCACCGGTCGGACCGGATGCGCGTCGTAACGCCCGGCGACGGGCAGGCGGCGAATGGCGATGATCATGCCCGCGAGTTTGCCCGATGTGTCCATTACGGGGCCGCCTGAAAACCCCGGCACCGTGCCCGGCAAGGTCGCGACGAAACCCGGGCCAAGTCGCGGCACATGGACCGTGCGTCCTGTCGCCTCACCGAAAACGTTTCGGGGCACGGCGATGAGCGGGTCGCGCGCCGGAACCGACCCGAACGCATGCAGGCGCATGCCGGGTGGAGGCGTGGGTAGCGGCGTGGCCACCACTCGCCTTTCTTGGCCCATGATCTCCTGACCCAGGGTGGGAAGAAAGCCAGAGGGAATTTCGAGAACAGCGAGATCCATCGTCGAACTGACACCCACCAGCCGCGCTGCGATGGTGGGGCCTCCCGGTGGGCCGCGCCGAAGCATGACGCGATCGCCGTTCGCAATGCCCTCGACGACATGGGCGGCTGTGACCGCGAGCCCGGGCGCGATCTGGAAGGCCGACCCGACAAGGCGCCGCGTGATGACCGTGGCGTGGAGCGGGAGGTGCGCTGTCGTGACAAGCGCTTGGGTCCCGCCAGCGACTGGGGGCGACCCATTCGCGGCCGGGGTGGCGGTGAAACCCTCCCTCGGCGCAGCCTGCGTTTCCGCAACAGATGCAGCGGCCATGCAGACCAGGAGGGGAAGCAGGAGAGCTCGTACGCCCGACGGCCAAATCTGCCACAGTATGCGCGCGACGACGGCGAGCCCTCTCAATCGGATCCTCCTGACTGAGCTTTTTCCTCACCACGGGACGGTTGCCCCGCACACGGCCGACGCTACGCTCGAAACGTGAACCGACCGTAAAAGCCAGGACGATCGCGCTCAGCGAACGACGAGCACGTTGCGCAACCGACGCATCCATTCGCTCTAGGCCTCGCGCCACTGATTCCCTGTTGCCACCGGCCGGCGCCTGCCCCATGAAGTGGGCGCAAAGGTTCCTGAAGGCCTTGGCCCATGACAGGGAGGAACGCATGACCCTCAGTCGCCGCACGCTCTTGGCTGCCGCCGGCATGCTGGCCGCGACGCGCACCGCCTACGCCCAGGCGGGCAACGAACTGCGCATCAGCCACCAATGGCGCCCACAGTCGGACGCGCGCGATCGTGGCGCGCGCCTGTTCGTTGAGGAGGTGCGCAAGCGCGCCCCTGAACTCCGTTTCCGCATCTACCCCAACCGGTCGCTGATCTCGAACCCCGTCGCGCAGTTCGACGCCATGCTGTCGGGCTCGCTCGAGATGGCGGTGTTCCCGATCACCTACGGTGTGGGTAAGGTGCCCGAATTCTCCATCGGCATCATGCCCGGAACAATCCGCAGCGTCGACCAGGCGATGCGGCTGAAGGGAACCCCGTTCCATCGCCGCTTCCAGGAGATCGCGATGGAGGGCGGCATCCGCCTCGTCACCTGGTGGTGGACTCCGGGCGGCTTCGCCTCGCGCGACCGCGCGATCGGCGGCCCAGAGACAGTCGCCGGACTGCGCATGCGCGCCGCCGACCCGACCTTCGAGCTGATGCTGAAGGAAGCCGGCGCCTCGGTCGTTTCCATGCCCTCGACCGAGATCTATCCCGCCATGCAGTCGGGCGTGCTCAACGCGACTCTGACCTCCGCCGAGACCTTCGTCTCGATGCGGCTTTATGAGCAGACACGGTATGCCACCATCGGCGGGCCGAACACGCTCTGGATGCTCTATCAGCCGCTCGTCATGGCGACCACGGTGTGGAATCGCTTGACACCCGACCAGCAGCGCGCGATCGACGAGGCGGCGGACGTTGCGGACGAGTGGTTCGCGCGCGAACAGAAGGATGCGGCCGAAAAGGCGGTGGAGGCCTTCACCCGCGCGGGCAACCAGGTGCGCGGCCTGACTGATGCCGAATACGCCGCCTGGGTGGCGCTCGCCCGCCGCACCGCGTGGGAGGAGTTCGCGCGCTCGACGCGACACGGGCGGGAGCTGCTCGATCTGCTCACCAAGGCGCTCGCGTCAACGTAGCGTCACCTCCGTCCCGTTCGAGCACGCCGCGGAGGCTTTGGGTCCGCGCGATGTCGCTTGCGCCTCTTCGCTCGGATGACGGTCCGCGCGCGGCACCCCTCTGGGTGCGCGCCATCGATGCGGTCGGGCTCGTGTGCGCGATTGCCGCCGCCGTCCTGCTCACCGCCGCAATGCTGGTGGTAAGCTACATGGTGGTGCACCGCTCGCTCGGCGCCTCGGCCTTCTGGGAAATCGAGCTCGCGGTCTACTTGATGGTGGGCGGGATTTTCCTCGCTTCGCCCTACACGTTGCGCACGAAGGGTCACGTCAACGTCGACCTGCTCCATGTTCTGCTCGACGGGAGGGCGAAGCGCGCCTTCGCCTACGGCACGGCTGCGGTCGGCTGCGCTGTCTGTCTCTACCTCGCCTGGCATGGTTGGAGGCTGTTCCATGAGGCCTGGGTGACGGGCGAGACGTCGGAGAGCATGTGGAAGCCGGTGCGCTGGCCGCTCTACCTGGCGATGCCAGTCGGTCTCGCCCTGACCGCCCTGCAATACGCGGCGGAACTGTGGAAGATTGGCGCGCGAGGACAGTCGTGAGCGAACTCGAGATCGGAGGACTGATCCTCGTCGTCACCCTCGCTGTGCTGTTCTCGGGGCTCCCCATCGCCTGGGGGCTCGCGCTGGTCGCGGTCGGCTTCCTTGCCGTGTTCGGCTCCGCTGGCGCGCTGAACACGCTCGCCATCACCATGATGAGCGAGCTCTCCTCGTTCGCGCTGCTCACCATTCCGCTGTTCATTCTGCTCGGCGCTTCGGTGGGGGTGAGCAGGGCGGGGGCGGACATCTTCGAGAGCCTGCATCGCTGGCTCGCCCGCGTGCCGGGAGGGCTCGTCATTGCCAACATCTACGCCTGCGGTCTTTTTTCCGCGATCTGCGGCTCCTCGCCGGCCACCGCCGCCGCGATTGGCAAGATCGGCGTGCCGGAAATGATGAAGCGCGGCGTGAAGCCACGGCTTGCGACGGGCGCGATCTGCGCCGGCGGTACCCTGGGCATCCTCATCCCTCCCTCAGTCACGTTGATCCTCTATGGCATCGCAACCGAGACCTCGATCGGGCGGCTGTTCCTCGCCGGCGTCATCCCCGGCCTGCTGTTGACAACCCTCTTCGCCGTCTATGCCTGGGCAGCCTCCATCCGCGACGTGCGGCGCAATCCGCAGCCTGTGGAGCGTTACACGATGGCGCAGAAGATGGAGGGACTGGCGCGCGTCGCACCCTTCCTAGGCATCATCGTTGCGGTCGCGGCGTTCATGTATGGCGGCTTCGCCACGCCCTCCGAGGTGGCCGCCATCGCTGCCTTCCTCGCACTCGTGCTGGTAATCGTCATCTACCGCACCTGGCGAGTTGGCGAGCTTTGGGCGATCTACCGCGACACTGTGCGCGAAAGCACGATGATCATGATGATCATCGGCTCGGCCGCCCTGTTCGGCTACATGATGAGCTACCTCTACGTCACCCAGACGGTCGCGGATGCGCTCGTCTCTCTCTCGCTCAACCGCTGGGTGCTGATGGCGATCATCCAGCTACTGCTGCTGCTTGCGGGCTGTTTTCTGCCTCCCGTGGCCATCATCCTGATGCTGATGCCGATCCTGCAACCGGTGCTGGAGGCCAACGATTTCGACCTGATCTGGTTCGGCATCCTTCTCACCATCAATCTGGAGATCGGCCTGATCACGCCACCCGTGGGCCTGAACCTCTATGTGCTGCGCGGGGTGGCGCCGCAGGTGCCGCTGTCCGAAATCCTCTGGGGCAGCCTGCCCTTCGTGCTGCTGATGCTGGGCTTCATGGTGCTGCTCTGCGTCTTCCCAGGCATCGCGACCTGGTTGCCGAACGCCGCGATGGGTCGCGGGTTCTGAGCGCGTGTGCTTCCGGCTGGGCGCGGCTCCTGGTCGCGCCGTCCCTGGTAGGGGTCGCAGCTTTTGCGACCGCCTTGTCGGTGCTGATGGTGAGCCGAACGAATCGGACGCGAGCCGATTTCGCCCTCGGGCATCTCCGCCTCGCCGCCGTTCCGGGCGATTCATGCCGAGGTGGTGCGGATCCTGCTGTTCAGGCGCGCGAGTGGAAGCCGCCTCCGCCTCATCCTCTTCGCGCTCGTCCGCCTCGCTGCGCTGATCGCGCTCGCTCTCGCCTGGCTCCCGACGCATCTCGCCTGAGTCTCCGCCCCCTGCCTGCCGAGGCACGAGCCCGCTTGGCAGCGGAGCGGGTCGGTGTCTCATGCTCTGCCGCCCCGAGTGGTTGGCGCTAACCCGATGAGCTCGTAAGGCGGCCGCGCCATCACCCTCGTCTCGCGCTTCGCCGCCTGCGTTTGCGATGCCCGCGCGCGCCGGGCATGAGGAAGCCAGCGTGATTGGGCCAAAGCGTCTTCGCCATCGCGCCGTGCCATCCCCTCCAGACCGAGTTCGCTCTCGCTCACGCGAAAATCACATGCGCTGCAACCTGACAAACCCGGCACTTATGCCCCCATCACCACGGTTGCCATCCGCCGTGCAAGAACGGGGAAGATCAGCTGCGCGACGGCGGTCGTGCTGCCGGCAGGTCATCACGTCCGCACGCAAGACCTCCAGCGCCATCGCCGCCAACTCGAACAAGGATGCGGCGAGAAATCCGGGCGAACGCTCGAGTCACGCGAAAGATGCCGAGCTCTTTTTGAAAAACCGTGGTTGCTTTCCCAGTGCGCCCGTAGGTCAGGTTGTCGATCAGCCATCGCCGTACCGGTCCGGCACATGCAACGACGCCCGCAGGGGCCGTCGCACGTTGTTCAGATCACACACCCGGTCGGGCAGGGCGATCGGGTCGTGCGGGATCTCCTCCTCGGGGATCAGGCTTGACAGGTGCGCGATGCAGTTCAGCCGCGCCCGCTTCTTGTTGTTCCCCTCCACGATGGACCATGGCGCCTCGGGAATGTTCGTGCGATCGAACTTCCCTTTCTTCGCTTTCGTGGACTGCTGCCATCGCACGCGCAACTGCAGGTCCATCGGTGAGAGCGTTCACCGCTTCGAGGGGGCGTGGATGCGCATGAGGCACCGCAGTAGCTGCTCCTCATCGAAATCATCCTCGAGTTCGGCCTTAAGCCAGGTGGTCGTGTCGCGATCGTTCGGGTCGTCCATGGCGCTGCCCACACGCGCCCCATTTCGTCCTAGACGATTGCGCGCTGATGTGGATGACAATCCGGCGAAGAGCTTCAGCAGCTGTGGAAGGCGAGCCCGTCGATGCGCGCAGCGAAACCAGGCCCCCCCACAGCGCCGAGCGCGATCTCGGTTACGTAGGCGGTCGGCGCCATCCTGTAGGCGGTGCGGAACTCCTGCGCCAGTCGCACCGTCTCCTCCACCCACCCCGCGGCAGGCGTCGAATCACGGCGCAGCCAGCGCGTCTGTTCCAGCACGAGCAGCAAGGGGGTGGGGTGCCAGGCGGGCTCCCCGGCCTCACCGCCCCAGCGATAGGCGAGCGCGAAGCCGGGCAGCGGCCTGGTTGGGCTGAGCGCGCGGGCGAAGCCCAGCGCGTAGCGCTGCACGAGGTTCATCCGCTCGCCGTCGGGCTCGAAGCCGACGCGCACGACGATGCCCGCATCGTTGCTGTCGCTTTCGATGCGCCACCGCCAGCTGAGGCACAGCGCGGGGTGGACGGGCACCCGCATCGGCAGGAATACCACCGCAGCCCCGCCAGTTTCGCGCCCTGCCTCGAGGCGGATCGTGGTCTCGCCCTCTGCCGTGACGGAAAGGGGAGGGAGCGGTCCAGATATCGGCTGCACGCGCCAGCCCTGCGCGGCGAGGGCGGGGTCGAGGCGCGCCGCCGCGGCCGCCGGCAGGGCAGCGGCAAGGGCGAGGGTCAAGGCGAGGGAGGCGCGCACGGAGCGAGTGTAGCGCACTCTCGCCCCTTCTGGTCGCCCCGCCTGCCCGCCTGTATGGTCAAGGCGAGTTGTAAGGAGGGGACACGCCATGGCCGAGATCACTATCACGGCAGCCGATGGGTCGGGCGAGTTCTTCGCCTACCTTGCGCGCCCAAAAACCCAGCCTGCCGGCGCGGTGGTCGTAATCCAGGAAATCTTCGGCGTGAACGCCGGCATGCGTGCGATCACGGACTCGCTCGCCGACTGGGGGTTCATCGCCCTCTGCCCAGACCTGTTCTGGCGGATCGAACCGCGCGTCGACATCACCGACCGCACCCAGGCCGAGTGGGACAAGGCCTTTGCCCTGTTCAAGGCCTTCGACCAGGAGAAGGGGATCGAGGACCTGAAGGCCGCAGTCGCTGCGGCGCGGCGCCTGGAGGGTGCGAACGGCAAGGTCGCCACCATGGGCTTCTGCCTCGGTGGGCGGATGGCGGCGCTGATGGCGCTGCGGTCGGATGCGGAGGCCAATGTGTCGTACTACGGGGTCGGGCTCGAAGGGTTCGCGTCCGAGCTGCGGGCGCTCAAGCGGCCTTTGCTTATGCACATTGCGGAGAAGGACCGCTTCGTGCCGAAGGAGGCGCAAGGGGTGGTGCTTGCCGCTGTGCTGCCCAACCCGCATGTCGCGGTTCATGTCTATCCGGACGTCGATCATGCCTTCGCCCGGGTTGGCGGCCAGCATTGGGACGGGCGGGCGGCGGCGATCGCCAACGGTCGGACGGCCGAGTTTCTTGCCCGCCATCTCTGTTAAGACAGCATCGCGCACGGAACGAAACGTGGCCGGCATGGACGGCGCGAACGAGGGAGGAGGGGCATGCCGGGCGCTCTTTCGGGCCTGAAGGTGATTGATCTAACCCGCGTCCTCGGCGGGCCCTACTGCACCATGATCCTGGCCGACCACGGGGCGGAGGTGATCAAGATCGAACCTCCCCAGGGCGACGAGACGCGCGACTGGGGCCCCCCCTTCCGCGATCATGGCGACGGCACGCGCGACGCCTCCTACTTCCTCGGCGTCAACCGCAACAAGGTCTCGTTGGGGCTTGATCTCGCGCGCGAGGAGGGGAGGGCGGTGTTGCTGCGCCTGCTTGAGGGCGCGGACGTGCTGGTGGAGAATTTCAAGCCCGGAACAATGGAGAGATGGGGGCTCGGTTACGAGGCGCTCAAGCTGCGCTTCCCCCGCCTCATCCACTGCCGCATCTCCGGCTTCGGCGCCGACGGCCCGCTCGGCGGCTATCCTGGCTACGACGCCATCATCCAGGCGATGGCGGGGCTGATGAGCATCAACGGCACGCCTGAGACGGGGCCTGTGCGGCTGGCAACCCCGATGGTCGATCTCGGCACCGGTCTCTATTCCGCGATCGCGATCCTGATGGCGCTCTACGAGCGCGACCGCAGCGGGCAAGGCCAGTTTCTCGACATGACGCTCTACGACTGCGGCATGGCGCTTTTGCATCCGCACGCCGCCAACTATCTGCTGTCGGGGCGCCGTCCGGTCGCCACCGGCAACCCCCACCCGAACCTCGCGCCGTACGACAAGTTCCGCACCCGCACCTGTGAGATCTTCATCGGCACCGGCAACGATTCGACCTTCCGCCGGATGTGCGATCTGCTCGGCCGCCCGGAGCTTGCCGAGGATGCGCGCTTCGCCACCAACGCCGATCGGCTCGCCAATCGCGAGGCGCTGTCGGCCATCGTGCAGGAGATCATCGCCGACGAGGACGGGCACGCGTTGTGTGAGCGGCTTCTGGCGGCGGGCCTGCCGGCCGGCCCGGTGCTTTACGTCGACGAGGTGCTGGCTGCGCCGCACACGGCAGCGCGCAACATGGTGGCGGAGATCGGCTGGTATCGGGCGTTGAACACGCCAATCAAGTTCTCACGCACCCCGGGTGGCGCGCGCACGGCCCCGCCTCGGTTCGGCGAGCATGGGGAAGCCGTGCTCGCCGCCCACGGGTTCGCCGAGGACGAAATCGCGGCGCTGAAGGCGGCCGGCGTGGTGGTGACGGAACGCCGAGGCGCGGCGCGGAAATCGGCGGCGAAGGCGGCGGAGTAGGCGGTCAGCCCTGGCTTCTCGTCTCCGGTTGACCGTTGGATAGGGACGGGATCGCTTCCGCCTCTGCCTTCAGACGCCGATAGCTCCTCAGCCCGAACGGGAGGGACGCGACGTAGAGAAGCCCGATCAAAGCGAAGGTGGCCCACGGCTCGCTGACGAGGAGAGCAACACCGAGCCCAGCACCGAGCAGGAGCGGCAGCACGTATTCGTTCGGCACCTTAAAATTCTTGAAGCTCCAGGTGGGCAGGGTGCTGACCATCAGCGCAGCGATTGCAAACAGCAGCACGCCGGCGAAGGCCGGGTGGCGCGCGGCGTGGGCGAGAGTCGCGAGCCCCGAGGCTTCAGCCTGCAGCCACAGGAACAGCGGGAAGAGGGCGAGCCCCGCCCCTGCCGGTGCCGGCACGCCGACGAAGAAGGAGTAGGTGTAGGCCGGTTTTGGCGCGCCATCGATGGCGGCGTTGAAGCGGGCAAGCCGCAGTGCTGCGCACACCGCGAACATCAGACACGGTGCCCAGCCGAGCCCGCCCCAGGCCTGAAGGGTCCAGAGATAGAGCACGAGGGCCGGTGCGATGCCGAAACAGAGGAAGTCGGCGAGGCTGTCGAACTCCGCGCCGAACCGCGTGGTCGCCTTCAGCAGGCGGGCGATGCGCCCATCGAGCCCGTCGATCACGCCCGCGACCACGATCGCTGCCGCCGCCGCCTCCCACCGCTCGAGGAGCGCGAAGCGAATTGCGGTCAGGCCTGCGCAGAGCGCAACCAGCGTCATCAGGTTGGGGATGAGCCGGTTGAAGGAGAGGCCCTGGAAGCGTGGGCGGGAGCGGCGGCGGATCCGCGCGCGCCACCGTTCCATCGCAGGCGTGAGGGCAGGGCGCATGTCAGATCATCTCCGCGGTGCGGGCGGGTTCGGTCGAGGCGAGGTCGGCGACGACCGTCTCGCCTGCAATCATCCGCTGTCCGACCGCAACGAGAGGGGCAGCATGCTCGGGCAGGTAGAGATCGACCCGAGAGCCGAACCGGATGAGACCGATCCGCTCGCCCGCTCGCACGTCTTGGCCCTCACGCACCTCGCAGACGATGCGACGCGCGATCAGCCCGGCGATCTGCACGACCGCAAGATTGCGGCCGCAGGCCAGCTCAAGCAGGATGGCATTGCGCTCATTCTCCTCCGAGGCCTTGTCCAGTGCCGCGTTCAGGAACGCACCCGGGTGGTGGGCGATGCGGCGGATTCGCCCCGCCGCCGGCGCACGGTTGATGTGCACGTCGAACACGGAGAGGAAGGTCGCCACCCGCGTCCGTGGCTCGGGGCCGAGACCGAGTTCGGCAGGAGGGACGGCGGGTGCGATCGACACCACGCGCCCGTCGGCAGGGGCGAGAATGAGTCCAGGCCGCTGCGGCACGGCGCGGTCGGGGTCGCGAAAGAAGACGGCGGAGAACGCGGCACCGGCAAGGCCAAGCCAGACGAAGCCGTGCCAGAGGAGGCCCAGCACGAGCCCCGCAAGGGCAGGGGCGACGATGAAAGGAAGCCCCGCGCGGTGCGGCCGGGCCAGCACCAGGGCGGCGGTGTCGAGAAGGCTCATCTGTCCATGGTGTGTCGATTCGATGACAGTGCTGACACGGATCGCCCGTGAAGGCGAGGGCCGTCCGTTCTGTTCAGCGAAGCTTTACCCTCCGGCGGCCATGCTCGGCACACCATGACCGCGTCCGCCTGTCCGCCCTTCGCTCCCTCATCCCCCGTGGCGCTGAGCAGCCGCCCTCTCGGCCGCCTTGGTCCGTTTGAGGTCGGGCTTGATGGCTCACTCTCGCCCTCCGGCGCCTCGGGCCCCGTTCGCTTCGCCTTCGCCTGGCGCGGCCGCCGCGTGCAGGCCGAACTCGGGCCAGGGCGGCAGCTCCGTTTCGGCATCCGTGCCGTCCGGATCCCCTTCACGGCGGAGGAGGCGAGCAGACGACGATCGGCACTGAAGGCGGTGCTCGCGCTGCGCACCAGCGGCGAGGTGAACCTTGCGGCGGTTCTGTCACCGGCGCATGAACTCCGCCTCGAATGGCAGGAAACCCTAGAGGCGACGACGGCAACCCGTCTGGTCGCTGCTGCAACACGCTTCATTCTGCTCGTACAGCCCTATCTCACCCTGCTCGAGGAGGAGGGCGCCGTCCCACCCGTCTGACCTGCTGCGCCGCCGGGTCGTCGCTGGCATCTGCGCCGCTGATGAGCTCATGAGGCGAACGACTCAGGGGCTGGCGCTGCAGTGGGCGCTAGGCGGATTCCTCGGGCAGGGCTGGATGCGGCACCGGGACGGCCGTTCCATCTGGTCTCGCTGAGGCGACGTGCTGGCCGCTGAACGAGGCAGCGCGCCGCACACCTTAGGCGTTAGCCGGGCAACGAGTTCTGGCGCGCGGTCCCGCCCTTCAGCCCCCCTCATGCCGCGGCACGATAAACACCTGGCCTGGATAGATCAGGTTCGGATTGCGGATCTGGTCGCGGTTCGCTTCGTAGATGATCGTGTAGCGAATGCCGCGACCATAGGTCGCCCGCGCAATCCGCCACAGGCTTTGGCCCGGCTGCACCACCACCATACCCTCAAGCAGGCCTTCCGGCGGCATGGTCGCTCTCTGGAACTCCACTTCGGCCCGCGCCATCACCTTGCCGTCGGCGGCGAGCTGGTCGGCACGCAAAGCGGCGACCTTGCCCGGTTCGATCGGCACCGCCGACGGCGCCAGGCTCCAATGACCGGCCTCGTCCGCCCGCGTGTCGCCGAGATGGTTAGCGTCGAGGTAGAGGCGTACGGCCGCGCCTGGCGCGGCGCGGCCAGAGAAGCGGATGTCCCCGCCCTCGCCGTACTCCACTGCCTCCACGGTCACCGAACCTCTGCGGGTTGGCTGCAAAACGCCCGTGTCGTGCGCGGCGGGTACGGACGGCATGGGCGCGGCTTGGACCCGGCTCGACGTGTCGGGGGGCGTCGTGGGCAGCGAGGTCGCCTCGGCCCGTTCTGTGCCCGGCCGTGGAGACTGCGCCGCCGCCTTGGATGGCGAAGGCGCCGCCGCGGCCGAAGGCGTCGCAGCGTCGGCAGACGGCGCCTGCAGAACCCGCAATTCGCCGTGCGGCTCGCGCGGCGTGAGCAGGGCGATCGGCGGCGGCGGAGGCGTCTCGGCCGGCAGAGGACGGCCGGCGACGTCGCGATCCCGCTCAGGGACGACGATCACCAAGGTGGATGCGGATTCCAGTACGGTCCCGTCTGGGGCGCGGGCGACCAGGCTGAGTTCGCGCCCGC
The DNA here is from genome assembly GCA_937928775.1 of uncultured Elioraea sp. Classification (GTDB taxonomy): domain Bacteria; phylum Pseudomonadota; class Alphaproteobacteria; order Acetobacterales; family Acetobacteraceae; genus Elioraea. The sequence continues at coordinate 24,966 of CALFVI010000007.1, forward strand.
CCGGCGGCATCGGCCGGGCGGGAACGAAGACCCACTCGCCGCGATCATCCGCCCGTGCGCGGCCGATCTCCTGGCCCCGGTCGAGGATCGTCACCTCGGCATGCGGCGCCGCCCGACCAGCCATCACCGCCTCACCGCGCGCGCTGACGCGCACGATGTCGAACGACGGACGAGAAGGGGCAGGCGGCGATGGCGGCGTGGGAGGTATGGGGCCGGCTAGGGCCGATGATGCGGACTCGGCCGGCGCCACGACAGGGGCGGCAGGACGCTCCGCCTGCATGCGCAGCGCCATCTCAGTCTGCGCAGTCGGACCCGGGGTCCGACCCGCCGGCCGAAGGTTACGGTCGCCAGCCAACCACCAAAGCCCACCGGCAATGGCGACCAGGCCGGCGAGACCGACCAAAACGGGTCGCATGGCCCGACCTCGCTGCGGCTGTTTCATCGCCCCAAGCATAGGTTTTAGGGGGCGTGACATCGTCCTGCAATGCGAGGCGCGTTCACCGTCGCGCGGGCGGCTGTGGTGCCCAAGCCGGCCGCGGACGACGCGGCGAGGGTCGCGCGACCGACCAGAGCAGAGCAGACGAAAGGGGCGGCAGACGCGAGCGTGCCGAATGCGCGGGCGTGCCGTCTCATGCAGCCCCTCGCGGAGGCGTGCGCTCACGCCGGGAGGGCGAGATCGGTATGGTCGGAACGGATCAACCGGGAACGGATGTGACTGATGCGCGGCGAGGCGGATGCGATGGCCGAACGGACAGTGTGGGATCTGCCGACCAGGCTGTTCCACTGGGCGCTCGTGCTGTGCCTCGTGGCGTCCTTCCTCACGGTCAAGCTACACGAGATGCGCCTTCACGCCTGGTTTGGCTATACGTCTCTCACGCTCGTGTTGTTTCGCCTGGTGTGGGGACTTGTCGGCAGCGAGAGCGCTCGCTTCGTTCGCTTTCTGCGCGGTCCCGCCGCGGTGGCCAACCACCTCCGCGGCCTCTTCCGCCGCGACCCCGACCGCGAGATCACCCACAACGCGCTGGGTGGTTGGGCGGTGGTTGCCCTCCTTTTGCTCGTCCTGGCGCAAGGAACGACGGGGCTGTTCGCCAACGACGACATCGTCTTTCGTGGCCCCCTTTTCCCGCTCGTCGGCAAGGCCTGGTCAGACCGTTTCACCACGTGGCACTACCGGATTTCGGATGCATTGCTCATCATGGTTGCTGTGCATGTTGCAGCGGTGCTTGCGTACCGCATCCTGTTCGGGCGCGATCTGATCACGCCGATGCTGACCGGCCGCAAACGCCTGCCTGGTGCTGTCGCTTCCCCACGCCTCGCCTCGCCCTGGCTTGCTTTCGCCATCTTCGCGGTGGCGGCCGGGACGGTGTGGGCAGTGGTAACCCGGCAGCTGTTCTGAGTGCGTCAGCGCTGCGGTGCGCGATAAGGGCGGTGGCAGGCGCCGCAGGCCTGGCCGGTCGCCTCGAAAGCCTGGGCGAGCGCCTTCTGGTCGGTCCCCTGCGCTGCGGCGACCAGCGCTTCAGCGCGTTGCGTGAAGGCGTCAGCCACGCGTTCGAACCCTGCACGGTCGGTCCAGACCGTCGGCAGGGCGCGGCTGCCTTGCCCATCGCTGCCAGGCGGGAAGAGTGTCTTGATCTTCGGCGCATGCTCGGCGATGGCGCGGGCGTGCGGCAAAGCCTCGCTATTAGGGTCGCCCATCTGCACAATGGTCTGGATCGCCTCCATCTTGTCGCGAAGCAGTCGGAAGCCTGCCTGGCGGTCGGCGATGACGTTGGTTTGCGCCAACGCGAGAGCCGGCGGCAGGGCGAGGACAAGTGCGAGGACAGTGGCGCGCAAGACCGTCATCGGTGTCGTGCTTCCCGTTGCAGTGCACCGGCCGAGGGCGCCGGCGCGTTGGAGACTGCCAAAGAGCAGGGCGGGCAAACCGCTCACAATCCTGTGCGCAGCCGACTGGGCAGCGGGTGACAGGGGCGTATGGCCGCGTTAGTGCCGCCTTCATCGCGTTCGGGGCATGGAGATCCGCATGCAGTTTGCCCGCTTGCGTGCCATCGCCGTCTTTTGCGGCTCCCGTCTCGGCAGGGATCCGCGCTTCAGCGCGGCGGCCGATCGGCTCGGGCGTCGGTTCGGCGAGGCGGGCATCCGCCTGGTGTACGGCGGGGGGCGAATCGGGCTGATGGGGCGGATTGCCGATGCCTGCCTTGCTGCCGGCGGACAGGTCACAGGCGTCATCCCCCGCTTCCTCGCGGAACGCGAGGTAGCGCACGAAGGCATTGCCGACATGCGCATGGTGGAGGCGCAGCGAATCCGTACCAACGGCCGCCCTTCCGGCGCAGCTGGTCAGGCGGCGAAAGGCGGCTGCGTCACGCCGCGCGAGGAGATGGAACTCGAGATCAACGCGATGCACATCCGCAAGGCCTGGATGGCGGCGGAGGCGGATGCCTTCGTGATGCTGCCCGGCGGCTTGGGCACGCTCGACGAGACGATCGAGATCTTGACGTGGCGCCAGCTCGGCTTGCACGAGAAGCCGATTGTGCTGTGCGACATCGCGGGCAGTGCGCGGCCCCTTGTCGCCGCCATCGATGCCGCGATCGAGGCCGGTTTCGCAGAGCCCTCCGCGCGTAGCTTATTCGCCGTCGCCGACGGACCGGATGCCGTGTTGCCGCTGCTTGCGAGCCTCACTTCCCCCTCGCACGCTCCCGCTACGGCGAGCTGAGGCGGCGTCTTGCCGGCTGATCGGCACAGGCCTATACGCAAGCGAGGCGTCTGGCAGTCGGAGCGTAGCTCAGCCTGGTAGAGCACTGTGTTCGGGACGCAGGGGCCGGAGGTTCGAATCCTCTCGCTCCGACCAGCCGGACGCCCCTCTCTTAACCCTGCTCAGACCAGAGGTCGCATTCCGCGCTGACCTAGGCGCGGCTAAGGTGCCAACGAGCACGCGGAGGCAGGGCGAATGTCGCAACCGGACTACGACGTCATCGTGATCGGGGCTGGGCCGGGGGGCTATGTCTGCGCCATCCGCTGTGCCCAGGCTGGGTTGCGTGTCGCTTGCGTCGAAAAGCGCCACACCCTAGGCGGCACCTGCCTGAACATCGGCTGCATTCCCTCCAAGGCTCTGCTGACGAGTTCCGAGAAGTATGCCGAGGCCCAAGCCCACCTCGAAGACCATGGGGTGGTGATCGGCGGCGAGATCGGGCTCGATTTGCACCGGATGCTGGCGCGCAAGGACCAGGTGGTCGCCGCCAACGTCCAGGGCATCGAGTTCCTGTTTCGCAAAAACAAGGTAACCCGGCTCGAGGGCGAGGGGCGGATCGAAGCGCCCGGCCGGGTAGCGGTGAACGGCACTGTGCACACCGCACGGCACATCGTGATCGCCACCGGCTCCGAGAGCACGCCTCTGCCGGGGGTCGAGGTGGATGAGCGGATGATCGTCTCCTCCACCGGCGCGCTCGGGCTCGAGCGAGTTCCCGCGCACCTTGCCGTCATCGGCGGCGGCTATATCGGGCTCGAGCTCGGGTCTGTTTGGCGCCGCTTGGGTGCCAAGGTGACGGTGATCGAGGTTCTCGATCGCATCCTGCCGACGATGGACGGCGAGGTGGCGAAGACCTTCCAGAAGATCCTGACCAAGCAAGGGATCTCTTTTCGCCTCAGCACCAAGGTGGTCGGAGCGCGGAAGGGGAATGACAGGGTAACGCTCGAGCTCGAGCCAGTCGACGGTGGGCAGGCGGAGGAGCTGCAGGCCGACGTCGTGCTGGTCGCGATCGGCCGCCGTCCATATACCGCGGGTCTCGGCCTCGACGAGGTTGGGGTCGCGCGCGACGAGCGCGGCCGCATTCGCACGACGGACGGCTATGCCACCTCAGTTCCCGGCATCTGGGCGATCGGTGACGTCATCGCCGGCCCGATGCTCGCCCACAAGGCGGAGGAGGAGGGAATGGCGCTAGCCGATCGGCTCGCCGGGCGGCACGGACACGTCAACTATGAGGCGATCCCCGGCGTGGTGTACACGGCACCCGAGGTTGCCGCCGTCGGGGCGACCGAGGAGGAGCTGAAAGCACGGGGTGTGGCATTTCGGGTCGGCAAGTTTCCCTTCAGCGCTAACGGGCGCGCCCGTGCCATGGGCGAGACGGAGGGTTTCGTAAAGATTCTTGCCGATGCGGCGACCGACCGCATTCTCGGCGCGCATATCATCGGGCCGCAGGCGGGCACCTTGATTGCGGAACTGGCGCTGGCGGTGGAGTTCGGCGCTTCGGCCGAGGACGTGGCGCTCACCTCGCACGCGCACCCTTCGCTGAACGAGGCAGTGAAGGAAGCGGCCCTCGCGGTGTCCGGCAAGCCGCTGCACCTGTGAGCTGCACCTGTGATGTGAGAGGGGGGCGGCGGGCCCGGCCGAGGGGGCCGGCCGTCGGCGACGAAACCGCGTGATGCGTCAGGCGCTTTTGCGCTATCCTTCGCGCACCGCATGAACACGCAAGACGCCACCCGCCCGTCCCGCCTCGTCCCCCCCGCGGTCGTCGAACTGCTCCGGCGGCGCGCGGCGGACCTTGCCGGGGTGTCTTCCGCTCTGGTTGGAATTACGCTGGCGGCAGCGCTCGCCACCTACGACCCGGCGGACCCCTCCCTCAACACTGCGACCGTCGCTCCAGTGTCCAATCTCGCCGGGCCAGCGGGCGCCATTCTCGCCGATCTTGCCCTGCAGGGCTTCGGGCTCGCTGCCTGGCTCGTTGTTGCGACACCTCTGGGGTGGGGCTTTGCGTGGATCGCGCGCGGGGCAGTGGGCGCGCCTCTTGTTCGCCTCGCCTGTCTTTTGGTCGCCCTGCCTCTGCTTGCTGCGACCCTTGCCTTGCTTCCGATCGGGAGCGGCGAGATGACACCAGCTGGTGTGGGCGGTGTGGCGGGCATCGTCGTTGCCGACCGCGTGCTCGCTGCGGGCGAGGCGGTGTTTGGCCTGCTCGGCCGCGCGTTTGCAGGTTTTGGCCTCTTTGGCTTTGCTGCCCTGTTCGCCGCGGTGGCGATCGGGCTGACGCCAGGCGAATGGCTCCGTGCCATGCGCGCGACAGTACGAGGGGCCATCGCCGCTGCACGTGTGGTCGGTCATGTGGCGCTTCGCCTTGGCAAAGGCTTCGCGCGTGCGAGGGAGGCGATGGCAGTCCGCCGCGCCCGCCGTCGCGTTGAGCCGCGCATCGTGCCACCTGAGCCCGATCCGCCGACCCCGGGCGAGGAGCAGGGCGTGCCGGCAGGGTCGACGCAGCAGGCCGCGCCGGTGTCCAGTAGCGCCGCGCCTGCAGCCGCGTCACGCCCGGCGCGCCGGGTGGAAGCGCCTGCCGAGCCGAGGCGCAACCCCTCCGCTGGCCAGGGGTCGCTGCCGCTCGCCGGCGGTTGGGTGCCACCTCCGCTTGCCTTGCTCGCTGCCCCGCCGGCCAATCGCCCGGGCCGGCCTTCGGCTGAGGCGCGGGAGGCCAACGCCCGGCTGCTGGAAGGCGTGCTGGCCGATTTCGGTGTGCAGGGGCGCATCGTCGCCATCCGCCCCGGCCCCGTGGTCACGCTGTATGAGCTCGAACCCGCACCGGGTACGAAGTCGAGCCGCGTCATCGGGCTTGCCGACGACATCGCGCGGTCGATGAGCGCGCTTTCGGTGCGCGTGGCGGTGGTGCCGGGGCGGAACGCGATCGGCATCGAACTGCCCAATGCGCGGCGCGAGACCGTCTGGCTCTCTGAACTTCTTGGCTCGGAGGAGTGGGCCCGCTCCAAGGGCAGGCTTGATCTCGCGCTGGGGAAGGACATCGGCGGTGCTCCCGTCATCGTCGATCTCGCCGCCATGCCGCACCTCCTGATCGCTGGCACCACAGGGTCGGGCAAGTCGGTCGCCATCAACACCATGATCCTCTCGATCCTGATGCGGCACCCGCCCGAGGAGTGCCGGTTCATCATGATCGACCCCAAGATGCTCGAGCTATCCGTCTACGACCGCATCCCGCACCTGCTTGCCCCGGTGGTGACGGAGCCGGCGAAGGCGGTGGGCGCGCTGAAATGGGCGGTGCGCGAAATGGAGAGGCGCTATCGCCTGATGAGCCAGCTCGGCGTGCGCAACATCGCGGGCTACAACGCTCGCATCTCGGAAGCGAGGGCGAAGGGCGAGACTTTGACCCGCCGGGTGCAGACCGGCTATGACCCGGAGACCGGCCGCCCCACCTTCGAGGAGCAGCCGGTCGGCGGCGACAAGCTGCCCTTCATCGTCGTCGTGGTCGACGAGATGGCGGATCTGATGATCGTCGCCGGCAAGGAGATCGAGGCCGCGGTGCAGAGGCTCGCGCAGATGGCGCGCGCGGCAGGCATTCACATAATCATGGCGACGCAACGGCCGTCGGTCGACGTCATCACCGGGGTGATCAAGGCGAACTTCCCCACGCGAATCTCATTCCGGGTGGTGAGCAAGGTCGATTCCCGCACCATCCTCGGCGAGCAGGGCGCGGAGCAGCTGCTGGGCCAGGGCGACATGCTCTACATGGCGGGGGGAGATCGCATCCTCCGCGTCCATGGCCCCTTTGTCTCCGATCGCGAGGTGGAGAGCGTGGTCGAGCATCTGCGCAGCCTAGGCGAGCCGGATTATCTCGACGACGTGACGGAAACCGACGGGGCGGTCGCTCAGGCTGGCGGTGAGGCGCCTCTGCCCGGCTTCGGCGCGGTCTCGGGCGAGGAGAGCGACGAGGCGAGCCTCTACGACCAGGCGGTCGCTCTCGTCTTGCGCGAGGGCAAGGCTTCCACCTCCTTCGTGCAGCGCCACCTGCAGATCGGCTACAACCGCGCGGCGCGCCTGATCGAGCGGATGGAGAAGGAAGGCGTGGTCGGCCCGCCGAACCATGTGGGAAAACGCGAGATCCTGCTCCGCCGGCCTGAGGAGGACTGAACGCGCCCATACCGCGCGGGGCTTGGGCGATGCCCGTTCCGCACCATCTCCCTTGGCGATGGCCGACCGCGCGCCAACACTCTCGTTCGACCTCGTCGACCGCATCGCCGAAGTCGCAGCCGCCGACTGGGACGCCTGCGCCGGCGACGACAACCCCTTCGTCAGCCACGCCTTCCTCGCCTGCCTCGAGGAGTCTGGATCGGCCTCGCCGCGCACCGGCTGGCTGCCGCGCCATCTCCTGCTGCGCGACGCGCAAGGGCAGGTGGTCGCGGTTGCTCCGCTCTATGCGAAGTCGCACTCCTGGGGGGAGTACGTGTTCGACCACGCGTGGGCGGACGCCCTTGAACGGGCGGGAGGGCGCTACTATCCGAAACTTCAGGTTGCGGTTCCATTCAGCCCCGTGCCCGGGCCTCGGCTTCTTGTTCGCGACGCCTCGCTTCGGCCTGCCGTCGCGACTGCGCTTGCGCGTGTCTGTGATGACCTGCGGCTTTCTTCCGTCCACGTCACGTTCTGTACGGGCGACGAACAGAACGTGCTGGAGGCGGCGGGCTTTCTGCCGCGGCTTGGGCTCCAATTCCATTGGCGCAACGATGGCTATGCTACGTTCGAACACTTCCTTGCCCGTCTGACTTCGCGCAAGCGCAAGCAGGTCAGGAAGGAGCGTGAGCGCGCGTGCTGGGGCCTGCGCATCCGCCCTTTGCGCGGGCGCGAGATTACCGCCCGGCACTGGGATGCCTTCCACACCTTCTACCTTGCCACGGTCGACAAGCGCTGGGGCCACGCCTACCTCACGCGTCGCTTCTGGCCGATGCTCGGGGAATGCTTGGGCGATTGCGTCGTGCTGATGTGGGCGGAGGAAGAGGACGGCACGCCGGTGGCGGGGGCGCTCAACCTGCTCGGACGCGATGCCTTGTTCGGGCGGAACTGGGGCGCGGCGCGCGAGGTGCCCTTTCTCCATTTCGAGCTCTGCTACTACCAGGCGATCGAATTCGCGATCGCGCATGGCTTGGCCCGGGTCGAGGCCGGTGCGCAAGGCGAGCACAAGGTAAGCCGCGGCTACCTGCCGGTGCCGACCTTCTCTGCGCATTGGATCGCGCATGAGGGGCTGCGCGACGCGGTGGCCCGCTTCCTCGCCCGCGAACGCCCGGCGGTGCGCGCGACGATCACGCGCATTGCCCAGGAACAGAGCCCGTTCCGCGAGGAGAGCGGTCAGGGTTGAACCGCCGCGCGCGCGGGGCGAGGCTCGCCGCCGATGCTTGCCGCCTATGCGATGCTCGCCTCGTCGATGGCGCTCGTCGGCGCGAATGTGCCGGTGGCGAAACTCCTCGCCGAGGCTCTGCCAATCCCGCTGATCGCCTGCCTCCGTTGCCTGCTCGCCACCCTCGTGCTTTGGCCGCTGATGCGGCTGGTCGATCGGCCCGCCTTGATGCCGTCGCGGGCCCTCCTCGGCAACCTGTTCTGGCAGGCGGCGTTCGGCACCGCTCTCTACAACGCCGGGCTGTTGGCTGGGCTTCGTTTCACCTCGGCGCTCGAAGGCGGGCTTGTGCTCGCCACCCTGCCTGCGGTGGTGGCGATCGGGTCTGCGCTGTGGCTTGGCGAGCGGCTCAGCGCTCGTGGCTGGGCCGCGGCCGGCCTTGCGGCGATTGGCATAGCGGCCATCAACGCCGTGCGTGCGGGCGTAGAGGGTGAAGGCTCGCTGCTGGGCAACGCCCTCGTCTTCGCGGGTGTGGTTGGAGAGGCGGTCTACGTGCTGCTGGCCAAGCGGATCGCCGGGCGTGTTCGCGTGCTGACGGCGTCGTTCTGGATGCAGCTCTTTTCGGTTCTGCAATTGATGCCCTTCGCCGTGGCCTCTCTCCCCCGGCTCGCGGAAGATGGCTTGCGAGGGGACATCGTCGTGCTGCTCGTCCTCCACAGCCTGACTGCAAGTGTACTCTGCCTCCTCCTCTGGTACGGGGGCTTGCGTCGCGCACCCGCCTCCGTCGCCGGTGTGTTCACTGCCTTCCTGCCTGCCACAGCGGCGGTGGTCGGCGTGTTGGTTCTCGGCGAGCGGTTCACGCTCGCGCATGGCGCGGGGCTTGCCCTCATGCTCGGCTCGATCCTGCTCGCCACCTGGCCGTCGCGAGGGGCGGGGTGAGAGCCTAGTTCGCCTGCACGGGTGCTGCACTCGTCACGCGCCCGGTCGAGGACACGCTCGGGCGGCTCGCGGCGGCGCAGGCGGATCACGGCCTGTCGGCGAGCGTGGAGCAGAACGAGGCATGGGCGCGTGCGATCGAAGCCCTGCAGGCAGCGGTCACGGCGAACGGGGGAGCGGGTTGGACGATCGCGGTCGCATACGACCTCGTGCGACTGGAGAGGCGCATCGACGCTGTCCTGCTGAGCGATCGCGCGATTTTCGTGCTGGAGTGCAAGTCACGTGCTGCGGATCGCGCGGCCCTGCGCCAGGTTGAGGACTATGCGCTCGATCTGCGTGACTTCCAGGCGGGGTCCCGATCGCACCCGATCGTGCCGATCCTGGTCGCCGGGGAGGTCACGCCGCGAGCCGTTCAGCGGTCTCTGCCATGGCCCGATGTGGCCGAGCCGTTCGCGACCACGCACCATGGGCTGAGCCTGCTGATCTCGGAGATCCTCGCTGGGATCCCGGCGCCGGAGATTCCGCTCGATGGCGAAGCGTGGCTCGCCGCACCCTATCGCCCGGTTCCGACCATCATCGAGGCGGCGACGATGCTGTATGCGCGCCACGGTGTCGCCGAGATCGCGAAGGCGAGGGCTGACCCTGCGAATCTGACTCGCACCGCGTCCGCGATCGACCGTGCGATCGAGCAGGCAAGACGGGATCGCGCGCGGACCGTCGTCTTTATCACCGGCATCCCCGGCTCCGGCAAGACGCTCTGCGGGTTGAACGCGGTATTCGGGCGAGCCCGCGCCGACGGGGCAGCGTTCCTCTCCGGCAACGTGCCGCTGATCACCGTGCTGCGTGCGGCACTCGCCCGCGATGCGGCGGCGCGGGGTGCCGCGCGCGGCGTTTCGCCGGCACGCGCTGGCAGACGGGGCGCGACTATGCCACCGACATCGTCAACACCGATCGCGTGTTGCTGACCCGGGCGCGCCACGAGACCGTGATCCTCGTCCCGATCGGTGACGCGGACGATCCGACCCCCCCGCCCGCCGAGTTCGATGCGATCGCGCAGCGCTTGCGCGAAGCTGGTGTTCGCTCGCTCGAACTCTCCGCTGCCGCGTCGCGCCATGGCCTCACTCCCAACCTGCTCTGATGGCTCACCAGCCGATCGCCGCCGGAAGCCAGGTCGCAAGACCGGGAAAGAGATAGACCACGACCAAGCCGGCCATCTGGAGCGCGACGAACGGAAGGGCACCGCGGTAGATCGCGGTGGTCGAGACCTCCTTCGGGGCGACGCTGCGCAGGAAGAACAAAGCCCAGCCGAAGGGCGGCGTGAGGAGCGACGTCTGCAGGTTGACGCAGATCAGGGTGGCGAGCCAGACCGGGTCGACCCCAGCATGGGCGAACACCGGCAGGAACAGGGGAACCGCGATGTAGGTGATCTCGATCCACTCGAGGAAAAACCCGACCACGAAGACGAGCGCCATCATGAACCAGATGTCGGCGCCGACCCCGCCCGGAATGAAGGCGAACAGGTCATGCACCAACGCTTCGCCCTGCAAGCCGCGGAAGGCGAGCGCGAACACCTGGGCGCAGATCAGGATGAACATCACCATCGCGGTGATCCGCGTCGTGGTCTGAACCGTCTCCTTTAGCACCGTCCAGGAGAAGCGACCCCCGAGTGTGGTGATGACGATTCCACCGAGGGCGCCCATCAAGGCGGCTTCGGTGGGCGCGGCGATGCCGCCGATGATGCTGCCGAGCACGGCGACGACGAGGCCGAGTGGTGGCGCGACCACGCTGAGAGCCTGCCTCCAGAGTGCTGCGCGCGACACAAGGGAGCGTTCCGCGATCGGAACGGCCGGCGCTGCCTCGGGTCGACGCATGCCGAGGACGAGGATGTAGGCCGCATAGAGCGCGGCGAGGATGAGGCCGGGCAGGACCGAGGCGGCGAACAGCGTACCAATCGAGAGGTTCATCACGTCGGCAAGTAGGATCAGGATCAGCGAGGGCGGGATGATCTGGCCCAAGGTGCCGGAGGCGCAGATCGTGCCGCAGGCAAAGCCAGGGTCGTAGCCGCGCCGGAGCAGATTGGGCAGGGTGAGCAGGCCGAGCGTGACAACGGTCGCCCCGACGATGCCCGTCGTTGCGCCCATCAGCACGCCGACAAGGACGAGGCCGAGGCCGCGCCCTCCAGGGACGGGGCCCAGAAGGCGCCCCACCACGTCCAACAGATTTTCCTTTTGGCGAGCCGCGACTTCTCCAGCATCACCCCCAGGAAGACGAAGAGGGGAATGGCGAGGAGCGTATAGTTGGTGACCACGCCGAAGATGCGGTGCGGCAGCAGGTTGAACAGAAGCGGGCCAAAGCCGAGCCAACCCCACACGAAGCCCGCAACCGCAAGACCGATGCCCACCGGGATGCCGAGCATGAGAAGCGCGAAGAAGCTCGCCAGCATGGCGATCGCGTAGAGTTCGTTGAGCGGCATGATGAGGGGGCCGGGGGGCGTGGCGGCGGTGCATCAGGCAGGGCGAAGGCGACGCACGGCGCGCAGGGCGGAGGAGACGGCCTGCAGGCCGAGGAGCAGGAAGCCGACCGGGATCAGCGCCTTCAGTGCCCAGCGATGCGGAATGCCGCCGGGGTTGGCGCTGCCCTCATTCAGCCGCCAGGACTGCGCGACATAGCCCCAGGAGAGATCGACGACGACGGCAGCGATCGCGACCAACAGGAGTGCGGCCAGGAGGTCGATCGCAGCCTGTGCTCGGGCCCCGAACCGCGCATAGATTACGTCGACGCGCACGTGCTCGCCGTGCCGAAGCGCGTAGGACATGCCGATCAGCGCGATCGGGCTCATCAAATGCCATTCAAGCTCCTGGGCCCAGACGCTGCCGGTGGCGAAGCCCTAGCGCTGCAGCACGTTGCCGGCCATGACCAGAACGAGCGCGAAGGCGGCCCAGGCGGCGATGCGGCCGATCGCATCGATGGCCTGATCGATCAGGTCGGCCGCACGCTGCATCGTCCGATGGCTCCTCAGGCGCAGGCAGGGCGGATCCTGGTGTGATAGGGGACCTCGCTCTGTTCCGCCCTGGCATCGAACTTCGCTTTGTAGGCGAAGTAGCTCTCATGCACTCGGCGGGTCAACGGGTCGCGCTCGACGGCCTGAGCGAGCACCTTCATCGTCTCCTCGCGCAGCCGCTCGACCACCGGGTCGGGCAGCTGGCGCGCGATCACGCCGTGGTTGCGCACGAGGTCATCGAGAGCGTCGGCGTTGTTCTTCTGGCACCAGGCTTCGCTGATCACGGTGCAGGCGGCGCAGGCGTTCTCGACGATCGCCTTCAGATCGTTTGGCAGGCGGCTCCAGGCTGCCTTGTTGATCGCGAGTTCGGTCGCGGTCGCGGGCTCGTGCCAGCCGGTCGTGGAGTAGAATTTGGCGACGCGGTGCAGACCCAGTTGGCGATCGAGATCGGGGCCGACGAACTCGGCGGCGTCGATCACGCCGCGCTCGAGGGCCGGGAAGATCTCGCCAGCCGGCAGGAGCCGCGTATCAACCCCGAGCGCCTGATAGACCCTTCCCGCGAGGCCGGGGATGCGCATCTTCAGGCCGCGCAGATCCTCGACGGTCTCGATCGGGCGGCGGAACCAGCCCGTCATCTGGACGCCGGTATTGCCACAGAGGAACGGCACGATATTGAATCGGTCATAGACCTCGCGCCAGAGATCCAGCCCGCCGCCGTCGTCCATCCAGCCGTTGAGGCCCTGGAAGTTGAGCCCGAACGGCACGGCGGTGAAGTACTGGGCGGCGAAGCTGCGGCCGGTCCAGAAATAAGCGTTGGCGTAGCTGCACTCCACGAGGCCCTGGCTCACCGCGTCGAAGCCTTCCGCAGCGGGAATGAGCTCGCCGGCGCCGAAGAACTGGATCCTCAGACGCCCGCCCGACGTCGCCTCGATGCGGCGGATCAGGTCGCGCGCACTGCCGGGGCCAGTCGAGGAAAAGGCGGCGTTCGGCCCGGAGAAGGACGTCATGCGCCAGGTGATGGTGGACTGTGCGGTGGCAACCGCCGGAGCGGCGAGCGTGCCGACGGCGGCGGTAGCGAGCAGGCGTCCGCGCTGTAGGGGGACTCCCTCGGAAAAGAGTGATACGCTGGCGTTTGGCGCCGACAAGCAATGCCACAAGCAAGGCCCATGCCATGACCGGGGATGCGTCTTGGGAGCCGGCGTTGACGCACCCGTGGGCGAAGCCTCGCGCACGCTGCGCGCGCGCACATCACGGCCGGGCCGCGACCATGGCCCCGCCTCGGCGGTCCTGCTTACACTGATGCCGCACGGGCCGGCAGAGCCCGCAACGCCGAGGGAAGAAAGCCATGCTGGTGGAAACGATCCTGAAGGAGAAGGGGGCGGACGTGGTCTCGGTCGCGCCTGCCATGACTGTCGCTGAGGCGGCGAGGATCCTGAGCGCGCGACGGATCGGCTCCGTGCTCGTGCGCAACGAGGACGGCGGAATTGCGGGCATTCTCTCCGAGCGCGACATCGTGCGCGGCATCGCGGAGCAGGGCGCGGCCTCTCTCGGCCTGCCGGTCAGTGCCCTGATGACGCGCGACGTGGTGTTCGCCTCGCCCGCCGACACGCTCGACTCCGTGCTCGCGGTGATGACGGAGCGACGGTTCCGCCATCTGCCCGTTCTGGATCAGGGGCGCCTGGTTGGCCTCATCTCCATCGGCGATGTCGTCAAGCGCAAGATCGAGGAGGTGACTGAGGAGGCGGAGGGGCTGAGGGCGTTCGTGCAGGGGGCAGGCTGAGCTGTGTCGCGCGGTGCTGGCGCCGGGCTCAGCGCGCGTTAGATTTCCAGCATGGAAGAGCTCGCCACCTGCCTGCATGACCTGACCGCCCTCGGCACCCGAGGAACCTTGGCGCTGGCTGGAGCGCTGTTCCTGGCCGGCCTGGTCGGCAGCGCCACGCACTGTGTGGGCATGTGCGGGCCTTTCGTCGCGGCGCAGGTCACCGCCCGCTTCTCCGCCTGCCCCACGCTCTCCCGCCTCGAAGCAGGCGCGCTTGTGCCCTACCACCTCGGGCGTATGCTGACTTACACGGCGCTCGGCGCCGTGTGCGGTTTCCTCTCAGGCACCGTCGTGCATGCGGCTGGCTTTCGGCCCGTGCTGGTTGCCCTCCTGCTGTCTGGTGCGCTGCTGATGTTGGCGCAGGCGTTCGTGCAGGTCGCCGCCCTCCTGCCCGCCGCTCCAGCCGCCATCGCCGAGCGCGTGGTGCAGCTCGCTTCTCCCCTGCTCGCCGATCCGAGGGGCTCGCGCCGCTTCCTGCTCGGCGTCGTGCTCGGCTTCCTGCCTTGCGGCTTGCTTTACGGGGCGTTGGCGGCGGCCGCTGCTTCGGCAAGCGCGCTCGGGGGTGCTCTCGGCATGATGGCGTTCGCGCTCGGCACGGTTCCCGCGTTGATCGGCGTCGGGTTCGCGGGCGCGTTCTTCGGTCGCCGATTCCAGCCCGTCGCGCGCGCCCTGGCAGCGCCTTTGCTGCTGCTAAATGCTGCCGTGCTGGGCGGGCTTGCGCTGCGCGCTGCTGGTTACGCCTGACTGGGCCTACTCGACAACGTCTTTGTACGCATGCCACGTGGCGTGGCCAATGAGAGGCATCGTGACCGCCAGACCGAGGAAAGCTGGAATGATGCCGAAAGCGGTGAAGGCGACGATCAGCGCGGCCCACAGCGTCATCGCTGGCCAGTTGAGCCGAACTGCGGTGAAGCTGGTCGCCACCGCGACAAACATGTTGGTGTCGCGATCGAGAAGCATCGGGATGGAGACGGCGCTGATCGCGAACACCAGGGCGGCGAACAGGGCACCGACTGCCGTGCCGACGGCCCAGAAGGGGATCGCGGATGGCGCTGTCAGTTTAGCGATGATGGTATCCCAGCTCGGGGTGAAGCCGAGGCCGAAGAACAGGGCGAAGATCAGAAGCGCGATCCGGATCCAGCCGAGGTGGAACAGCCCGAGCAGCACGCCCATGTAGGACAGCTGGGTCGGGTTGCGCTTGAATCCCGCCAAGGCTGCTGCCAGCGACACCGGCTCACCTGCCGCGATGCGCCGGCTTGTTTCGTAAAGCCCGGCGGCAAGCAAAGGGGCGAGGAAGAAAAATCCTGACGTCATCGGCAGCACCAGCCAGAACGACTCGAACTGCCAGAGGACCAGCAAGAGAGCGTAGGTGATGGCGAGGATCAGAAGCCCGTAAGTCACACTGACAGCTGGTGCCGCCATCATGTCACGCCACCCGGCGCTCAGCCACGCCCAAGGCCGATCGACCGGAATTCGCCGCACCCTAGGGCTATCTCCGTAAAAAACTGGTACTGCCCCGCTCTCCACCTGCGCCATCGCGATTTCCCACCTTCTCTCGCCCGTCGTTCGGCACGCTGCCGCGCAGGCGAACGCCTGACGGAAGGATGGCACGCCGATCGGCGCCCGTCGACCTTGACACACGTCAATGTCGCTGCACGTTGCTTTCAGCAAAATGAAGATAGCTCCAGCCGGCGCCTGGGGCACGCTGGATATGAGAGGAACGCATGGGGGAGAGTCTCGCGATCTCGGCTGGCGCTGGACCGGTCGTTCGGACAGAGGCAGCCTACGTTGAAGACGTCGTCCGCGCCTTCGTGATCGCGACCGTGTTCTGGGGCGTGGTCGGCTTCCTGATGGGGACGATCATCGCCTGGCAGCTCGCCTTTCCCCTGCTGAACCTTGATCTCGAGTGGACAACGTTCGGCCGGCGTCGCCCCGTCCATACTTCGGCGGTGATTTTTGCTTTCGGCGGCAATGCTCTGCTCGGCACCTCGCTTTACGTCGTGCAGCGCACCTGCCGGGCCCGGCTGTTTGGCGGAAACGAGGCAGGGTGGTTCCTGTTCTGGGGCTATCAGACCTTCATCGTCCTGGCCGCCCTCGGATACGTCACCGGGGTAACGCAAGGGAAGGAGTATGCCGAGCCCGAATGGTATGTCGACCTGTTCCTGACCTTTGTCTGGGTCGTCTACCTCATCGTCTTCGTCGGCACGATCATGAAGCGCGAGGAGCCTCACATTTATGTGGCGAACTGGTTCTACCTCGCCTTCATCATCACCATCGCGATGCTGCACATCGGCAACAATCTGGTGCTGCCGATCGACTGGGGCTCCGCCAAGTCGTACCAGGTGGCGGCCGGCGTGCAGGATGCGATGATCCAGTGGTGGTATGGCCACAACGCTGTCGGCTTCTTCCTCACAGCGGGCTTCCTCGGGATGATGTACTACTTCATCCCGAAGCGCGCCGAGCGACCTGTCTATTCATATCGGCTCAGCATCGTCCATTTCTGGTCGCTGATCTTCCTCTACATCTGGGCCGGGCCGCACCATTTACACTACACGGCTCTGCCGGACTGGACGCAGACGCTGGGGATGATCTTCAGCGTCATGCTGTGGATGCCGTCGTGGGGCGGGATGATCAACGGCATCATGACTCTGTCGGGAGCGTGGGACAAGCTGCGCACCGATCCCGGGCTTCGCTTCTCCGTCACTGCCGTCGCCTTCTACGGCATGAGCACCTTCGAAGGTCCGGTGATGAGCATCAAGGCCGTCAATGCGCTCAGCCACTACACGGACTGGACGGTGGGCCATGTGCATTCGGGGGCGATGGGCTGGGTCGGCTTCATCACCTTCGGCGCGATCTACTACCTCGTGCCCGTGCTATGGGGAAAGCGCGAGCTCTACAGCCAGCGCCTTGTCGCCTGGCACTTCTGGATCGCCACCTTGGGCATCGTCTTCTACATCACGGCGATGTGGGTGTCGGGCATCATGCAGGGGCTGATGTGGCGTGCCTACGACGAGCTCGGCTTCCTGCAGTACAGCTTCATCGAGACCGTCGCCGCCATGCACCCCTACTACGTGATCCGCGCTTTGGGCGGGGTGCTCTACGTCACTGGCGCGCTGATTATGGTCTACAACCTCTACAAGACCGTGACGGAATCGGAACCGTTGCCGGCGCCAGCGCCGGCCTGGCGCCCGCAGGCTGCCGAGTGAGGGAGGCCGCGCGATGCTCCGGCACGAGACGATCGAGAAGAATGTCATCCTGCTCGCGGTGCTCACGTTGATCACGGTTTCGATCGGCGGGCTTGTCCAGATCATTCCCCTGTTCACGATCGAGACGACCATCGAGCGTGTCGAGGGGGTGCGGCCCTACTCGCCGCTCGAGCTCGCGGGGCGCAACATTTACATCCGTGAGGGCTGCTATGTGTGTCACAGCCAGATGGTGCGGCCTTTCCGTGACGAGCTCGAACGCTATGGCCACTACAGCCTGGCGGCGGAGAGCATGTACGATCGCCCCTTCCAGTGGGGCTCGAAGCGCACCGGGCCTGATCTCGCCCGCGTGGGGGGCAAGTACTCGAACGAGTGGCACTACCAGCACCTGATCGATCCCCGCTCCGTGGTGCCGGAGAGCATCATGCCGCCCTACGCGTTCCTGGTTCGGCCTCTGAAGTTCGACGACATCGAAAAGCACATGCGCGCTCTGCAGCGCCTCGGTGTTCCATATACGGACGAGATGATCGCCAACGCGCGGGCCGATCTCGTCGCACAGGCGAATCCAGACGCTGATACCACCGGCTTGCTCGCGCGCTACCCGAAGGCGGTGGTGGGCGATTTTGACCGCAACACGCGTGTGGTGACGGAGATGGACGCCCTCATCGCCTACCTGCAGATGCTCGGCACGCTGGTGAACTTCGCCGAGGTGACGCCGCAACAACTTCGCCAGTAGGAGCCGGCGCGATGCTCGAGTGGCTCGCCCAGCACTACGAAGCTCTGCGGCAGATGTGGGTCGTCTGGTTCATGCTTCTGTTCGTCGGCATCGTTGCCTGGGCGTTCTGGCCCTCCAACAAGGAGCGGCTGGAACGGCAGGGCAGGATCCCGCTCGACGACGACAGGTGACGGAAAGGAGCACCCGGTGCCCACCAAGATCGAGAAGGATGCCCTGACCGGCAAGCTCACCACCGGGCATGAATGGGACGGCATCAAGGAGCTCAACACGCCGCTGCCCAAATGGTGGCTTTACATTCTCTACGCAACCATCATCTGGGCGGCGGTCTGGGCCTTGCTGTTTCCTTCCTTCCCGGGGCTCTCGGGCTATTTCGGCGGCGTTCTGGGCTGGACGAAGCGCGAAGACATCGCGCGTGAGGTGGCGGCGGTGGCGGATGCCCGGGCGCCGATGTTCGAACGCATTCGCACCACCGATCTCGAGGAGATCCGACGCGACCCCACACTCCTTCGATTCGCGATGGCCGGCGCACGCCAAGCCTTCGCCGACAACTGCGCACCCTGTCATGGGTCGGGCGCGGAAGGCCGTCCGGGCGGGTTTCCGGCCCTGATCGATGACGATTGGATCTGGGGCGGCACGCTGGACGACATCGTCTTCACCATTCGCCACGGCATCCGCAATGCCTTGGACGACGATGCCCGTCAGAGCCAGATGCCGGCCTATGGTCAGATCCTGTCTCGGCGCGAGATCGAGGACGTCGCGGAGCATGTACTGTCGTTCACCGGACGGGCGACGGATGCCGAGGCCGCCAAACGCGGAGAGGCGATCTACGCGGAGCACTGCGTGGCCTGCCACGGTGAGCAGGGCGAGGGCGTGCGCGCCGTCGGCGGGCCGAGGCTGAACGATGCGATCTGGCTCTACGGCGGTTCGCGCGATCAGATCATCGCTCAGATCACCAATCCCCGCATGGGGGTGATGCCACCCTGGCAGGGCCGGCTGGACGAGGCGATCATCCGCATGCTCGCCGTCTATGTCCACACGCTGGGCGGCGGAGAGTAGGCCGCGGGGCTAGAGGACGATGCGCGTGGACCGCAACATCAACCTCGCGGAACCGCGGGTGACTGCGACTCCGCCCGCGCGGCTCTATGCCAATCGGGTCAAGGTCTATCCCGCACGCGTGCACGGAACGTTCCGCACAGCGAAGTATGCCTTCCTCGTCTTCGCGCTCGCCGTCTACTACACGCTGCCCTGGCTGCGGTGGCCGCGCGGCGAGGGGGCGCCGGACCAGCTGATCCTGCTCGACTTCGCGGGTCGGCGCTTCTACCTCGGTCCGGTCGAAATCTGGCCGCAGGAGATCTATCTCGTCACTGGCCTGCTCATCCTCTCCGCCATCGGCCTCTTTCTCGTCTCCTCCCTGTTCGGACGGGTCTGGTGCGGCTATGCCTGCCCGCAAACGGTGTGGACCGACCTCTTCATGTGGATCGAGCGCCGCATCGAGGGCGATCGCAACGCCCGGATGAAGCTCGATCAGGGGGCGCGCGACGCCGCCTATTGGCGCAAGAAGGTGACCAAGCACGCGCTCTGGCTCGTCATCGCCTTCCTCACTGGCGGCTCGTTCGTTCTTTATGTGCAGGACGCGCCGACCGCGGTGCGCGACATCTTCACCGGTGAGGCCGGGGCCTGGACCTACACGTTCGTCGGTCTTCTCACCTTCACCACCTATACGCTCGCCGGCTGGGCGCGCGAGCAGGTGTGTACCTACATGTGCCCCTGGCCGCGTTTCCAGGCCGCGATGCTCGATGAGCAGTCGCTGATCGTCACCTACCGCGCCTGGCGGGGTGAGCCGCGCGGCAAGCACAAGCAGGGAGAGCCCTGGGAGGGGAGGGGCGACTGCATCGACTGCCGCCAATGCGTCAACGTCTGCCCCACGGGGATCGACATCCGCGACGGCCAGCAGCTCGAGTGCATCGGCTGCGGGCTGTGCATCGACGCCTGCAATGCGGTGATGGACAAGATTGGCCGCCCGCGCGGCCTGATCGCGCTCGACACTCTGGCCAATGTGCAAGCCTGTGAACGCGCCGTCGCCGCCACCCCGCCGGGGCCTGGGCGCATTCCGGTGGCCGAAGCTGCGCATCAGCGGATGAAGATCATCCGCCCGCGCACAATGATCTACCTGGGCGTGCTCAGCCTGGTCGCGGCGGTGATGCTTCTCGCACTCGCCACCCGCAGTGTCACTGACCTTTCCGTGCTGCGCGACCGCGCGCCGGTCTACGTCCTGTTGTCGGATGGGTCGGTGCGCAATGCCTATACGCTCAAGATTGTCAATAAGACTCACGAGGCGCGCGTCTTCACCCTCAGCCTCGACGGGCTTGCGGCCGCGACGCTGGCCGCGGTCGGCACCGAGGACGTGACAGGCGCGACCATTCCGCTCTCTGCCGCGCCGGACAGCGTGGCATCGCACCGCGTCTACGTCACTGCGCCGCCCGGTGCTGTGCTGCCCGAAAGCACAACCGTCACCTTCCGTCTCATTGATGCCGCGGGGCGCGAGGCGGCGCGCGCGGAGAGCGTGTTCCTCGCTCCGCGACGGTGAGCACATGACCGGGGCCGACCCGCGCCGAAGCCGCTGGATCCCTTGGGCGTTCGTGGCCTTCATGGGGGTGGTGATCGCCGTCAACGCCGTCTTCGTCTGGCTTGCCCTTTCCACCTTCACCGGCACCACGGTCGATCGTGCCTATGAGCGCGGGCGTCTCTACAACGAGGTGCTGGCGGAAGCCGAACGGCAGCGTGCGATCGGTTGGCGGTTCGAGATCGCGTTCCGTCCGGCGGCGGAGCAGCGGGGCACGCTCTTCGTCTATGCCCGTGACGCCTCCGGTGTCCCGCTCGATCGTCTCGAGTTCGAGGCGATCGCTCTGCGCCCCCTCGAACGCCCCGATCCCCTCCCGCTCGCCCTGAGAGAGAGCGGGCGTGGCCGTTACGTTGCCGAAATCGATCTGCCAAAGCGAGGGCAATGGGAGGTGCGCCTCGCCGCGCGCCGCGGCGAGGTCGGTCCTGTGGAGGTGCGCGAGCGGATCATTGTGCCGTGACTGCGTTGGGGTCCACCAAGCCTGCACCCTTCACCGGGAGTGCGGCGTGCCTGCATTGCGGCGCACCTTGCCCGAACGGCGAGCGCTTCTGCTGCACAGGCTGCGAAGGCGCGCATGCCCTCATCACTGGGCTCGGGCTCGACCGGTTCTACGAGCGGCTCGAGGCCGCCGCCCCGCGGCCCGATCCTGCCGCCGCCCGTCACGACCTTGCCGCCCGCGCCCGCCCCAACGGCGCTGACGGCTGGTCGCTCGAGCTTCTCGTCGGCGGCGTTTCCTGCGCTGCCTGCATGTGGCTGATCGAGCAGGTGTTGGCGCGCGAACCAGATGTCACCTGGGCCAGGCTCGCCCTCTCCACCCGGCGTCTGACCATCCGCTGGCGGGGCACAGCCCAGCGTGCCAACGACTTCGCCGAACGCCTCGCTCGCCTCGGCTTCACCACCGCGCCGTGGGACGCCTCCTGTCTATCCGCCGCTGACGATGCCGAGGCGAAACGGCTTCTGCGCGCGATGGGCATCGCCGCCTTCGCTTCGATGAACGTGATGCTGGTCTCGGTCGCGGTCTGGGTCGGGCATGACGACGGCGACATGGGCGAGGCTACGCGTACACTGATGCACTGGCTCGCTGCGCTAATCGCGCTGCCGGCGATCGCCATCGCCGGGCTGCCGTTCTACCGCTCGGCCTTTACAGCGCTTGTGCGCGGGCGGGCCAATCTCGACCTGCCGATCAGCCTCGCCGTCCTGCTGACCGCGGCGATGAGCCTCTCCGAGACCATCCGCGGCGGGCCTTACGCCTACTTCGACTCCGCTGTCACGCTCCTGTTCCTGCTTCTGGTCGGCCGCTATCTCGATCGTCGCGCGCGCGGCCGTGCGCGCGAAGCGGTGGCCCGGCTTGCTGCCCTTAACCGCGCCCCGGTCGGCGTGCTGGGCGAGGATGGCGTCGCACGGCCACGTTTGCCCGAGGAGGTTCGCACGGGCGAACGCGTCCTCGTCGCTGCCGGCGAGCGGGTCGGGGTCGATGGCGTGGTGCTGTCCGGCGTCTCGACGGTCGACGAGAGCCTGCTCACGGGCGAAATCCTGCCGCGCGCTGTTCGCCCAGGGGATCGTGTGCATGCCGGCACGCTGAACCGTGACGCCGCCCTCATCGTGCGCGCCGCCGCGTCTGGCGAGGGGACGCTGCTTGCTGCCATTGTGCGGCTGATGGAGCGCAGCGAGCAGTCGCGCTCGCGGTTCGTCTCTCTCGCCGATCGCGTGTCCCGACTATACACGCCGGCGGTGCATGGGCTCGCGCTGGCCACCTTCCTCCTTTGGTGGGGGGTGTTGGACGCGGCGTGGCAACAGGCGCTCGTCTTCGCGGTGGCGGTGCTGATCATCACCTGCCCCTGCGCCCTTGGCATCGCCGTTCCAGTGGTCCAGGTCGTCGCCGCCGGCCGACTGGTCAGGCAAGGCGTGCTGGTCACCTCAGGCACCGCATTCGAGCGTCTGGCCGAGGTCGACACCGTGCTGTTCGACAAGACCGGCACCTTGACGGAGGGCAAGCCGACACTGCTGGCGGGAGCGTGGACGGCGGAAGATCTTTCCGACGCCGCCCGCCTCGCTGCCGCGTCGCGTCATCCCCTCGCTCGGGCGCTGGTGCAGGCAGTACCCGCGGTGGCGCCGGCCGATGGGGTGGTGGAGCATCCTGGACTGGGGCTTGAGCTCGCAACCCCTTCAGGGCCGATCCGCCTCGGCGCGGCAGCGTTCGTCGGCGCGGAGGGGGGGGAGGGAATGGAGCTTTGGCTGTCCCGCCCCGGCCGGGCGCCGGTGCGGTTCGCCTTCGCCGATGCTCTGCGGCCTCAGGCAGCGGAAACGATTCGCCAACTCACCGAACGCGGCTTCGTGGTCGAACTCCTTTCTGGCGATCGCAGGTCGGCCGTGGGAGAGACCGCGCGAGCCGCCGGCATCGAACGCTGGACTGCGGAAGCATCGCCGCAGGCGAAGATCGCCCGACTGCACGCCTTGCGCTCGGAAGGGCGTCGGGTGCTGATGGTGGGGGATGGGCTGAATGATGCCCCAGCGCTCGCCGCCGCGCATGCCTCGATCGCTTTCGCCTCCGGCTCCGACGTCGCACAGGCCGCGGCCGATGTCGTCGTTCAGGGCAAGTCGCTCGCGCTGGTTGCGGAGACGATCGGTTCGGCGCGCCGCGCCCAGGCCGCGATCCGTCAGAACATCGCGATCAGCCTTGCCTACAACATCGTCGCCGTGCCGCTTGCGATCGCGGGGCTGGTCACGCCGCTGATCGCCGCAGTCGCGATGGCAGCGTCTTCGTTGACTGTCATCCTCAACGCCTTGCGCGTGGACCGCGGAGTGGCATGGACGCGCTGATGCTGCTCATTCCCCTGTCGCTGATCCTGGGCCTTGGCGCGCTCGCCTTGTTCCTTTGGGCTCTGCGTTCGGGTCAGTTCGAGGATCTCGACGGAGCGGCGCGCCGGATCCTGTTCGACGACGACCCGCCGCGCGGCAGGCCGTCACCCCCACCCTCGTCCCGCACGGAGGACAAGCCATGACCCCACAAACCATCGTATTCGGCCTGATCGGTGCGCTGATCGCCCTGGTCGGTCTCATCATGATGGCCGCGGCCAAGGACAACGCCTTCTACGTCGCCGGTCTGATCCTGTTCGTCTCCTTCGTTCTCTATCTGTTCAAGCTCGTGCGGCTGCACTTCGATCGCGAGGAAGCGCGGCGTCGCTGAGCGGCGCCGATGTCGGCGCAAGAATGACAAATCTCTTGCGCCTGACGTGCGAAGGGGCTGTCATCATGCGCGAGGGGTGTTCCGCTTCGGGAGACGTACATGGATCGCCGTAGCTTTCTGCGTGCCGCCCTGCCGGCGGCGTTCGTCGCCTCAACCCTGCCGAGCGCGCCTGCGATGGCGCAGGCCAGGCGCTGGCAGATGGCCACCCCGTATCCGGATGGCAACTTCCACACTGTCAACATCCGCGCCTTCCTGAAGGAGATCGAGGAGGGCTCGGGCGGGCGGCTCGCCATCACGCTGCACAGCAACGCCTCGCTCCTGCGCATGCCTGAGATCAAACGTGGCGTGCAGACCGGGCAGGTGCAGATGGGCGAGATCCTGCTCTCGGCCTACGCCAATGAAGACCCGATGTTTGAGGTGGACGGCATCCCGATGCTGGTGACCAATTTCACCCAGGCGCGCGTGCTTGCCGGACTGCAGAGACCGTTCGTTCAGGCTCGTCTCGAGCGCCAGGGGTTGACCCTTCTCTACATGGTTCCGTGGCCGCAGTCGGGCTTCTACACCAATGTCCCCGTCACCTCGATCGAGACCCTGCGCGGCACGCGCTTCCGCACCTTCAATGCGGCGACGCAACGCTTCGCCCAGCTCGTCGGGGCGACGCCGACCACGGTGCAGGTGCCGGAGATTCCGCAGGCCTTCGCCACGGGCGTCGTCAACGCCATGGTGACCTCTGCAGCGACCGGTGTCGACGTGCAGGCTTGGGACTTCGTGAAGCACTTCACCCCCGTCGGCTTCACGCGCACAAAAAACGCTGTCTTCTGTTCGACGCGCGCGCTGCAGCAATTGCCGGCAGACCTGCAAAGGCTGATCCGAGACGCCGCCGAACGCGCCGAACAGCGCGGCTGGGATGCGGCGCAGGAGCAGGAGAAAAGCAGGCAGGACGAGCTCGTCCGCCGTGGCATGACCGTTGCTGACCCTCCGCCGGAGCGGCTGATGCGCGAACTTGCTCAGATCGGCGAGACCATGACCAACGAGTGGCTGGCCAAGGCCGGAGAGGACGGGCGGAAACTGATCGAGGCCTATCGCGCCGCGATCGCCCGCGTCTGAGATCGCGTCGCGCGTGCAGGGTCTGCGGCGCGCGCTCGACGCGCTGTATCTGGCGGGTGGGGTGGCAGGCGCGATCGCGATCATCGCGATCGGCCTGCTCGTGCTGGCGCAGGTCCTTGGGCGGCTGGTTGGGCTTCACCTTCCAGGATCGGACGATCTCACCGCCTACGCCGTCGCCGCTTCCGCCACGCTGCCGCTCGCCTACACCTTCCGCCACGCCGCCCATATCCGGGTCGACGTCATCATCGGCCGCCTCGCCGGACGGGCTCGCCACGCGTTCGAGCTCCTCGCACTTGCGATCGCGTCCGCCGTTGCCCTGCTGTTCGCTTATGCCTGCCTCGACACGTTGATCGACTCCTGGACCTTCGGTGAGGTGGCGCAAGGCATGCTCGCCGTGCCGATCTGGATGCCCCAACTCGCCCTGGTCACGGGGAGCGCGCTATTCGCGCTCGCTCTGATCGACGATCTCATCGTCGCGCTCGCCGGCAAAGAGCCATCCTACCGCCGCGCGGCTGACCGCAGCGCCGGGGAAGGCGCAGCGGAGGAAGTGTGAGGTGGAACCCTACCTTATCGACAGCGCGCTCGTGCTGATCGCGACCATGTTCGCGCTTCTCGCGCTCGGTGTCTGGATCGGGGCTGCGCTGATGCTAACGGGCGTGGTCGGCATCGTCGTGCTGCCAGCCTTGTTTCCCCAATTCAACGAATTCCCCATCGAGAAGGTGATGGGCACGGCGGTGTGGCAAGCGATGGCGTCCTGGACGCTCGCCGCGTTGCCGCTCTTCATCTGGATGGGCGAGATCCTGTTCCGGACGCGGCTGGCGGAGGATATGTTCCGCGGCCTCGCGCCGTGGGTGCAGCGCCTGCCGGGGCGGCTGATGCATGTCAATGTGTTCGGGTGCGGCATCTTCGCAGCGGTCTCGGGCTCGTCCGCTGCGACCTGCGCGACCATCGGCAAGATGAGCCTGCCCGCCCTTCTCTCACGCGGCTATTACAGGCCGATGGCGATCGGCAGTCTCGCCGGCTCAGGAACCTTGGGCCTGCTCATTCCGCCTTCCATCATCATGATCGTCTACGGGGTGGCGGCTGAGGTGTCGATCGTTCGCCTCTTCATCGCGGGCGTGATTCCAGGGCTGATGCTGATCGCGCTCTTTTCCGGCTACATCATAGTCTGGTCGCTGCTCAACCCATCGCGCACGCCGCAGCGCGATCCGCACACCACATTTGCCGAGAAGGTCCGTGCCTCGGCCGATTTGATTCCGCTTCTGCTGCTCATCTTCGTGGTGATCGGTTCGATCTATGGGGGGCTTGCCACAGCGACCGAAGCTGCAGTGATGGGCGTGGTCGGTGCGCTTGCGTTGTCCGCCTGGTCTGGCACGCTGACGCGAGCGAGTTTCATCGACTCGCTGATGGGCGCGGTGCGGCTCTCCTGCATGATCAACTTCATCCTCGCCGGTGCCGCCTTCCTCACCCAGGCGATGGCTTATTCGCGGATTCCGGCAGCCATGGCGGCCTGGGTCGGCGCGCAGGGGTTCCATCCTTACGTCGTCATCGCCGTGCTCACCGCGCTCTACATCGTGCTCGGCTGTTTCATCGACGGGATTTCGATGATCGTGCTTACCGTCTCGGTGGCACTGCCTGTCATTCAGGCCGCAGGATTCGATCTGCTGTGGTTTGGCATCTTCGTCGTTCTGGTGGTGGAGATGGCGCAGATCACCCCGCCCGTCGGGTTCAACCTGTTCGTACTGCAGGGCCTGACGGGTGAAAACATCTTCCGCATCGCTGCTGCGACCGCGCCGTTCTTCGCGTTGATGTGTCTTGCGGTTGCGCTGGTGACGGTGTTCCCGGGTCTCGTCACCTGGCTGCCGTCGACCATGCTGGGCAGCTGATTCGCCGACCCGGCACCTATCGGACCAGGAACAACGCCTCAACCTCTGCGACA
Organism: uncultured Elioraea sp.; assembly: GCA_937928775.1. Classification (GTDB taxonomy): domain Bacteria; phylum Pseudomonadota; class Alphaproteobacteria; order Acetobacterales; family Acetobacteraceae; genus Elioraea. The sequence continues at coordinate 51,607 of CALFVI010000007.1, forward strand.
GCGTCCGCCGGCAGCGAGGCCACACCGATGGTGGTGCGCGTGTGCCGGCCGGCCTCGCCGAACAGTTCAACGCAGAGATCGGAAGCCCCGTTCATCGCAAGTGCGTGCTGGGTGAAATCCGGCGTGCAGGCGATGAAGCCACCGAGGCGGACGACACGCGCGATGCGGTCGAGATCGCCGCCGCAGGCTGCCTTTGCCTGGGCAAGCACGTTGAGAAAAGCGATGCGGCAGGCCTCGCGCCCTTGGTCGATAGTCACGCCAGCGCCGAGTTTGCCACTGATCGCAACTTGGCCATGGCGCATAGGCAGCTGACCGGAGACGAAAAGGAGGTTGCCTGCCATCATGAACGGAACGTAGTTGGCGACCGGCAGTGCCGGCTCCGGTACGTGCAGCCCCAGGGCTTCGAGACGGGCCTCGATCGATGCCATGCCAGGTGTCCTTCCTTCGCGATCCGAGTTTGCCCTCACTGCCGACAGATGACGTGTCAGGAACGCCCTGTCGAGGCAGTTCCTCGATCGCACCTCCTGTTCGCGTACGCCACGTCCGCCTGAGCCCAAGCCGCGGCCACAGCTCGGCGTACCATGCGGCGTGCAACAGGGCAGCAGCATCGGCTGATGCCCGCCCGGTCAGGCAAGCCTGCGCGTCTGCAGGGTCGCTGCCGCGACGAGGCCGGCGACCATCACCACAACAAGTGCAGGCATCGTGTACAACCACCAGCCGAGTCCGAGCATGGCAAATCCGTTCGCGATCATTTGTCCCCAAGAGGTGGCAGCCGGATCACCAAGCCCGACAAAGGCCAGTGCCGCCTCGGCGAGTATCGCGCCGCCGAACACGATGCCCGAGGACGCCGCCAGCGTAGATACGAGCACTGGCAGAACATGACGCCGAACAATCGCGGCAGGCGAGACGCCAAGGGCGACCGCCGCGCGCAGAGAGGGCTGCGCGCAGACTGTGATCGTCTCGATGCGAACGAGGCGAGCAATCACCGGCCAGCCCGTCAGCCCAATATCCAGGGCAAGTGCCAGAGTTGATCCGCCGAACAGGCTTGCCACGAGGATCGCAAGCAGAAGGGTGGAAAGACTGGCCACGATTTCGGTCGCGCGCATGACGATCTCCTCCAGCAACGGCGGCGCCAGCCCGGCGACCAAACCGACGATGAGCCCGACGTCGAACGCGGCCGACGTTGCGATTTGGCCAACCGTGAGCGAGGCCCGCCCGCCTTGCAGGACCGCAGCGAGCAGGTCGCGGCCGAGATCGTCGGTGCCAAAGGGATGCAAGGCGGAAGGCGGAAGCAGAGGTGTGCCGAGTGGCAGGTGGTCAAGGACCCCCGCAGGGGCAAACAGCAGACACGCAAGGGAGAGCACGGCAAGAAGCCCAGCGGCAACACCGCGCATCATCGCAGGTTCAGCCTCGGCTCAAGCAGAACGGAAGCGGCGTTGCCCGTCAGATCGGCAGGCGAGGCGGCTTCGAAGGTCAGGAATGCCGTCGATGCCAGTCATTCCAGCCACACCCGCATGACAAAGGCCTGTTCCCAACGTGCGGCTACGGTCATACCGATCAGACGGCGCGCCACCCAAAATGCCTTGCCCTCTCCTGAGGGGCGATCGAGCTCATGCGGCGCGGCGTGATCCTCCGTCTGGCCCTCTGCCGCACGCTCGCCGGTCACTGCGACGGCTGCGCTTCCCGATTCATTCCAGGAGCGGACGAAGAGGATGGTTCCGGCAACGGAGAAGGCGAGGACAGCGAGGACGGCTCGGCGCAACAGGAAGGGCAGCATTGGGCAATCCGTTTCGCGTGACACCGGTGTCATCGCGGGCGGTGTCGTTTCTCCGCCACTTCGCCGCTCCATGGGGCGAAGCCGACGAACGCGTCACGCCACGCGGCAAGGAAACTAGTCTCCACGAGCCACCAATACGGAAGATCATGGGCAAGGATTGCTTGCGCCTCGCGATAGGCGTCGCCGCGTTCAGCCTCGTCCAGCAGCGATGCCGCGCGATCGAAGAGCGCATCAACAGCGTGGCTTCGGTAACCGGCCGCGTGTGAGAATGGCACATTGCCGATCGTGGAGGAATGAACCGTGCGATGGACACCAATCTCCTGATCCGTGCCTTAGCAATAGGAGATGAGGGTGAGGTCGAAGTCACGGCGAGTGAAGACCGTCTGGCTCAGCAGGGCTCGGTCGATAATCCGCGGCCGAAGGACGATCCCGAGAGGGGCGAGCTGAGCGCGCATCAGTTCGCTCTACCCGCGCGAAGGCTGGGAGATGGACGATGTCGAGCGTCACTCGAACGCCGTCCTGTCCCCGTCTGAAACCGGCTGCTTCGAGCCTGCACGCCGCCTTGGCCGAATCGTGCGGCCAGATGGCGAGTGCGCCGGGCGCATGCGCCCACGGGATCCCGGAGGCAATTTGTGCGTCCGGCACACGCCCTGCGCCGAACGCAAGACGGTCGAGGAACTATGCGCGGTCAAGCCCGAGGCCGAAGGCCTCGCGCAGGGCGAAGTGATCCGTGATTGGCCGATCAAGATTGAAGCCGGTTATCATGGCGCAGTTCGATCCGCCAGGTGCAGCGCGCGTCTCGACAATGGTGACACTGCGGTTCCGAAGGCGTGCGGCGTCGGGAGGGGCAATGCGGCTCACCATGTCGACTTCACCAGCAACCGGTGCATTCACCTGTGCCGCCGCATCCGGAATGATCCGGAACACGATGCGGTCGAGCCTCGGCAGCCCTCTTAGGTCTTGTTGCGTACTAGCACAACTTGGTCATCACGACGCCAGGACACGAACCGAAACGGGCTGGTACCGATCGGACGCAGATTCGCCGGGGTGTTGGTCGGATCGCAGCCAGCGAACAGATGCGCGGGCTGAATCGGCGCTTCGGTCACCGAGAGCTAGCGGAGGAGGGCGGGGTGCCGTCGCTTCACACGGAACGTCACAGTATGAGGGTCAACGATATCGACAGTGGAGACCGCTGTAGCCAAGCCGGCGCGCGCACGGGGATGGAAGCGAAAGAGGAGATCCTGGAATGTGACCTTCACAGCCTCGGCCGTGAACGGCTGGCCATCGTGCCAGAGAACTCCTCGCCTGAGGTGAAACGTCATGCTCTGCCCGTCGCCGCTTGCCTCCCAAGCCTCCGCGAGATCGGGTGATGGTGAACCAGACTCGTCGATTTCGACGATACCGTTCTACATCGATCCGGCGACGGCATGAATAGGGCCCGCCGTCGATATGGCAGGGTTGAGGAGGCCGGGATCGCCCGAAACCGCGATCACTGCAGAGCCTCCGGACGAAAACGCAGACTATGGCCAGAAGGCGACAGCGATGGTCACCGTCAGTGCAGTGAATCGCAACGTCATATGCCTCTCCTCCCCTGCAACGGTGGACGAATAGCGGAGTGGTATGAAAAAGACGAAAAATCAGCATAACAATCTCGAGGCGTTCGGTGATGGCACTCGGGTAGAGTGTGGCGGTCGAGAAGAGGCGCAAAGCAGGCCTCTGCGACAGGCACGGTGGACTGAGCGATCAGTGATGAGCACGGCTTCAAGACCAGAGCAGTGACGCGAGCGTGGCAGAACAAGGGTGCCTAACAGAGCGGCTTGATGGAAAGGCGGCGACCCTCGAGGGGGTGGCGTGCGAGCGGCGGCTGAAACGGTGCGCGACCGACACGGCCACCGGCAACAGACCTTGGCAAACCGAACGCCTATGGAGAGCCCGCGTATCACATCCGGGCGCGGAGGGCAGCCCGGCTATTCTCTTTGTTGCGCAGGTAATGGCCCTTCGTGCAGAGGGTTCAGCGCGTACGCTGCTGCCGGCGCAGGGACCCCAAGTCTCGCCAATGGCATCGGTCAGGCTGCGCCTGCCTCATCCCGAAGCCGTTGGCCAACGACTGATTTGGCACAGTCATGCCTCCAAATCCACTGTCAGGCGCGCTGCCAGCGGCACCTTCTTTGTCCGGCAGTCGTTGCTCGAAACACTCAACATCGACAGCGAGACGCTTAATCATGTGCAGGACGGGGAGTGCCGAGACCGTTACGGTAAAAAAAGGACGGAGAAGCAACATAGGCGGCAAGCAACCTAGACTGCCCACACGTCGGGAGGCACCATGCCTTGGGAGTCGCCTGCCGCATGGCAAGCCGTCAGAGGCACATCAGCGGTGCTTCGGGCAAGAGTGCGCGACAGGTCAACACACGCCAGACACCGCTTGGCTTTGTCACGCTGAGTCGACAAGATGTTTCGCCCGCATCCATAGCGTGCCTCAAGCTGGCGATGGAAGTGGAACAGTCTCACGCCGAGAGTGATCGGAGATATAGCCTGCTTGAGCCCGATTGAGGGCCTCGGCAGGCGATCTATGCCGAGTGGGGTCTTGCAACCAGCCTGTGTTGGTTTCGTGATCGAGACTTAGCTCGCTCGATGCGATCGTATCGATGCTTTGTTGACAGTGTGCCATCAACGCCGTGCCGCGTGCTCAAGCGGCGCCGTGCTAGGGCGGATTGTTGGATGCTCGAGCAGGCTAAATTGTCTTGCCGAGCTTCTCGCGCCTTGGACCTCGGTCATGAGAACAGCGATGAACCCTTGGGGGAAATAGGATGGACTTCCATGGCTGCCGAGCGAAACCTGTTCGAGTTCAGCCGCTGGAGCGGGTCGGTGAAGATGCTGTGCTCTATGTTTCTGAAGGCACGACGGTGGTCATCGGCGCCAGGGCTAGCGACGTCGCTGAGCTTCGCTCTCTGGCGGCTGACCGCACCGTCATCGTTGCCAATGGTCATGCTGTCGGACAGCCTGAGGCATTGAGGCCAGCGCAATGGCGCGCGGAATGCGTGCGGGCAGTAGAAGGCTGGCTCGGTGCCTTCCGAGTGCACTGGCACGGATCAGACGACGTGACACATGCGGACGTGGTGATCGACCTTACAGCTGAACCGCTGATTAGGCATGAGGTCGCTCCGTTCGGCTACGTGCGTCCAACGAATGGGGACCGGGCGGCTGCTTTCGCTGAGGCCGCCGCATGGAAAGGGTGTTTCCGCAAGCCGCGGTATTTCACATATCTTCCCGAAATTTGCGCGCACGAAAGTTTCGGCCTGACAGCATGTTCGCGCTGCCTGGACGTGTGCGCCGCTGAGGCAATTCGATCCGGCGGCACCGTAATCGTCGTCGATCCGCATCTATGTCAGGGATGTGGAAGTTGCTCCTTGGCTTGTCCGACTGGCGCGCTCAGCGTCGCTGCCCCCTCTCGCGCAGACCTTTTGTCCAGTGTCCGCCAGGCACTCGCCGAAACCCGCAGCGATCGTCCAGTTGTCCGCGTGGTCGAGGTAGCGACTGTCGAGAAGAGCTACACGACTACAAGAGAAAATGCGGTGGAGATAGCTGTACCGGCTCTCGCCGCGTTCGGGGAGGAGCTCTGGTTTGCGGCTCTCGCCGCGGGCGCAGGAGCGATCATCCTTCAGCCATCACGCAGCTTGCCGAACAAATCGTTGCAGCTCCTCATGCAACGCGTCTCGGTTGCCAACACGATCATGCAAGCTTTCAGGCAGGGAGAACCCGCTATTCGGGTAGCGTCTGCCGGTGGGGAGCACAACGAGGCATGGCACCTTCCGGCAGTTCAGCCCAGTCGCGCAAACTCTTTGCCGCCAGACCAGCCTCTGCTGAAACGTGTGGTGCTGAATGAGGCACTCGACGTCCTTTGCCGATCTGGTGATGCGCCGGTTGCCTTGCCTGAGGGAGCAACGTTCGGCTCTATCGATGTCGAGCGTGAGCGCTGCGTGCTCTGTTCGTCCTGCGCGCGCGTGTGCCCGACGGCGACCATCCGGTATGCGGAGGACACGCGCTGGGCGAGACTCTTCTTTCATGAGGCGAATTGCATTCAATGTGGGGCGTGTGCTCGTATCTGTCCGACAGGTGCGATAACCCTTTCGCCGCGTATCGCGCCCCCCGATGAGAGATCCGGATGGCGCGAGGTTCAGGCGGACCCGATCGCGTTCTGTCCGTCCTGCGGCAAGCCAGTCATGCCGTCACGTTTGCGCATGTGGTTGCAGGAACGCGCAAGGCAACTGGGTGCCGACTCTGCAATCGTGGCTAATACTGCGCTCTGCAGCGTTTGTCGGCAGTCGGCAGGCGTGGCCTACGACTGAGTTATGTTGCACGCGCAGCGTAAATTTGCGCGCGCAATTGCCTTTCAAGTCATGTCTGCCTGTTCGCACTCGGCTCAACGTCGGCCGCACCACGCGGCATCGGTGCGGGCGATGACCAACGCATCGGCGAGGTCACAGACAGACGCGTAGAAATGCGACCGGTCGGCAGCTGCAGCGCGCAGCAGATTAAGGAAGCGCGGCAGCCAGGGCTGCAGAAATGTTTCCCAGACGAACGCTTCGCTGATTGTTGGGTGGTGGTCACCTTGGGCGCTTCTGAACGCCAGCACGTAGAGGAGCTCGAAGAGATACGCCACGTGGTCTGGCGGTTCGGGCCAGCCCTCGGCCGGTGTGAGGCCCATTTGGGCAAAAGTATCGCGAATGGGGTCGGCGCAGGGGCCGCCGATGCGTTGTTCGGGATCGAGATAGAAGGATGCCCAAGGTGGCGCAAGCACTCCGAAGGGTCCGACAAACAGGGCCGTGTGCGCGCGGAGGTGCGCCTCAAGATCGCCTTGGTGCAAGGCTGCTATCATCCCGTACCCGGCACGCTGAAACGGCTCGGAGAGGTGGCCGGTCGCCAGTTCGATCAGCGATGAAAACCTGTCGGGCCAACGCTGCGGCGGGCCAAAGGCGTGCGCCAGCACAAAGTAGAGATTGGCCCGAACCACCGCGGAGGAGAGCGCGTCGACGCCGCTGACCCCTGCGTTGCCCGCCTGGATGCCGTCAAGTGGGATGACGCTGGGCCCGGCGCTTGTCGAGAGCGCGTGGTCCGGCGTCAGCTTCGCTCCAACCGACACCACTGGCTGGTCTGCCTTTGAGCTGCGGAGGCCTTCGCAGCCGGGGTCTGCGCCGGCGCGCGCTTCAGGCCTTCCCGTACTCACGGATGTAGAACACGTGTGGCTGTGTTCCCTTATCACGCTGGAGCACGCGCGGGCGATGCCGCGCGAGAGCCTTCGCTGGTTTGCTTTCCGGATCGTTGAGATCGCCGAACAGCCGAGCATCGGCAGGGCAAGCGGTCACGCAGGCCGGATCTTCCCCAACGGCAACCTTGTGATCGCAGAAGGTGCATTTCTCGACGACACCTCGCGGGCGCACCCCGGCGTAGGTCGTCGCTCGCGCGGGATTGTAGTAGGGCAACGGCGCCTGCACCCGCTCAGCCATTTCCCGTCCCGAGAATGTCGCGCCGGGGATGGCGGCTTGGCTATCGCGATAGTTTGCGTGTGGGGTGTCCTTGTTGAAGAAGATCACACCATAAGGGCAGGCCAGCTGGCACAGGCGGCAGCCGATGCATTTGTTCGCGTCGTGCAGCGTCATGCCATTTTCGGCCTTGTACATGGCCGTGGTCGGACAATTGGTGACACAGGGCGCGTTCTCGCAATGATTGCACAACGTCGGGATATACCTGAACGTCGTGTTCGGAAACGTGCCGCGCGTCTCCACGATGTGATTCGACCAATGGAACTCGACCGGCACATTATTCTCCGCCTTGCATGCGATGTCGCAGGCGGCGCAACCGACGCACCGGTGCAGGTCGATTACCATCGCGTAGCGTTTCTTGGCCATCGCTCGCGCTCCTTTGTGCGATTTTGTCAAACGCGCTCGACACGTACGCGGGTCAACCCGCCGTGTCGTGCCGTCGAACCACTCAGCCGTTCGTAGTCCGAAACATGCAGCTCATTGTTGTTTCCACCGCGCGGCAGGCGTCGGGCGAAGTCCTTTGCTGCGACGCGCCCGTAGGCCCAGTGCCCCTGACCATAGCATTTGGCAACCGTGCCAGGCCGAACACCTTCCCAAGCCTTCAGGCGAACCACGATCGATCCCTGAAGTGAGGTCACCCGCACGAGATCGCCGTTGCGCAGACCGAGCCGCGCAACGTCGGCCGGGTTCATCTTCAGAACGTCGTCCCAGTTTTCGTCTCCCGGATCGCAGTTCTTGTGCGCCTGATACCACGTGCAGTTCTGCGAACGGCCTTCGCGGTTTAGCCGGGACCGGTGCTCGAAGAAGATGAACGGAAACTCTCGCGGATCACCATGCCGAAAGGCAGGCTCGAAATGCGGAACGAACGCAAGCTCGCCGCGGGCGACGTATTTCGTGGCCTCCATGACGTCGTCGACGGTCACCTTGTGCTTCGCCGCATGCTCCTCCAGTGCTTTCTTCAAGGTGCTGCTGTAGAATTCAAACTTCTTGGTCACCGTTGGGAAGCGGTCAACGCGCTGGCCATAAGTAAAGCGTTTAGAATTCCACACGCCTTTGCGAACGAATGCCTCCCACCCGTCGATTGCATCCCCATACTTACCCCAGTTGGGATCGGTCTTGTCCCAACATGCTCGGGTTGATGCCTTCAAATGGTAGAGGGTGAACTCCTGGGCGTTCGTCGGCGCCTGGCCGGTTTCGGGGTCCTTGAACATCTCCTTGAAGTAGCGGAGTGGCTTGTCAAAGCCGCGTTCGGCAAGCTTCTCCGCAAGCAGCCAGGGCACCTCCGTCTCCTCGTTACGCACATCCGCAACAGGCTTGATCACTGGCACGTTCAAGGTCGTATAGCTGTGCAGGTTCTGCTTGTTGTTGACGTAGCCCCAGCGTTCGAACATCTGATGCGGGGCTGGCAGGACGATGTCGGCGAACATCGTTGTTTCCGAGGCGTTGGTCGTGATGTGCACGAGGAAAGGAAGTTTGCTCAGCGCCTCTTCCCAACGCTGTGCGCCGGTGCAGGAGAATGCGAAGTTAGACCAATAGGCGATGATCAGTTTGAGATCGTAGGGGTCATTGGCAAGCATGGCGTCGGCGACGCGGTTCGTCACCACGCCGCTGCCAGGACGCCCGGACGCCATGGCCGGAAATTCAAGTCGGCCCCGCTGGTCGATCTTCGGATACTTCAGCCCCTCTTTCGCGATGTCGTCGAGATATGCATCGTGGGCTGGCGCGCCTCGCGTCACGGTTGGTGCATGAGTGACGACGCCACCACGTGCATCGACCGACCCGACGAGACCATTCAGTGCGTGCGCCGCCATTGCAGCGTAGGCGCCGCGCACCTGCATGCAGGCGCCAGGTGACAGCCAGCTGATGGCGCGCGAACCCGCTGCGGCGAAATCGAGTGCGACACGACGGATCTGCGCGGCAGGAATGCCGCAGATCGGCTCTGCCCACTCGGGTGTCCGATCCTTCAGTTCAAGGTTCCACCAGGCAAGCAGCCCATGGGTGTGCTTTTCAGCGAATATCGGAACCGGGACAGCGTCGCTGGCCCCATTGGTTGCGGTTGCACCTGCAGCGGAGGCGAGTGTCTGCAGTGGTTCGATCTCCCGCCCAGGGACAAAGCGGTTCTTGCCGTCAACAAAGTCGCCGACGAAAGACTTGTTCCAGGCACCCTCGACAAGAATGACGTGCGCGATGGCAAGGGCCAGCGCGCCATCTTCACCGGGAATGACGGGAAGCCACTCGTCTGCCTTGGCAGCGGTCGCTGACAGCCGCGGGTCGATAACGGCGATTTTTGCCCGGTCGCGTACTCCGCCCCAGAAGTTGATCGCGTGTGGCACCATGCGGTTCGAGGCGAGCGGATCCGTACCCCAGCAGAGGATGTATCGTGCCTCCTCGAGGTCGTAGTCGCGATAGTTCCAATACCCTTCTGTGTAGAACGAACCAAACTTTTCGGCCTCTGCACAGATGGAAGAATGGCTGATATTATTGGGAGACCCAAGTAGCTTGGTGAACTTGTCGTATAGGATATCATTCAAATTTGTATAACGACCTCGAAGCACGGCGTATTTATGGATCTCGCCGCTGCGCCGAAGCTCCATGATGCGGTCCGCGATTGTAGCCATGGCCTCGTCCCAGGAGATCGGAACGAAACCGGGATCTTCGTTGCGCCCCTTTTTCGGATTGGTTCGCTTCAGCGGCTGGCGTACCCGATCGGGGTCATAAACCTGCTGCAGAGCAAGATGCGGTCGCGGGCAAATCTTCCCATGGTTGCCCTTCGCTTCCGGGTTGCCGCGAAGATGAATCGCTCGCCCGTCAACGACGCGCACCTGCACCGAGCACCAGCTCGTGCAACCTTGGCAGGTGGTTGCAACCCACGTCCCAAGTGGAGAAGGCTTCGCCGCATGCGCCTGGGCCGGCGCGAGCAGGCTCAGCGCAGGCAAACCATTCGCCGAGGCAATAAGCGCAGCACCGGCAGTCTGCAACACGGACCGACGCGATGCATCCACAGCCGGCTTCATGTCGGCGATCATCGGAATGGCGGTCATGGATCGTGATCCTTCAGGACAGCGTTGCCATCACGGAAAGAGGAGTTGGGAGCTGGCCGCCAATCACGGCAGCGTAACGGATGGTGAAGCCGCCAGCGAGCAACAGCAGGCAGGCAATCGCCACTAGGCCGGCGGGCGGCGTCCGACCTGCCCCAAAGCGCGGTAGCAGCAAAATCCCGACGACGATCGGGACCAGCAGGCCAAACCCGATGCCGAAAACAGCCAGGATAACGCCGTATTCAGAGAGCATCGCCTGCAGTGCCAGACGGGCAGGCAAGGGCCCAAAGCGCAAATCGACAAACCACGCGAACAGCGTCACGAGGAGGAGTGCAGCAGCCGCAATCAGCACCAAGGCAACGGGCTTGAGGCCCTGAGCGAAAACGTCCGACGGGCCAGCTTCCAACCGAACAAAGGCCCGCAGCAAGAGATACACAAGCAAGGAAGCAGCGACTCCGGTGATAGTGAAGAGCAACACCGAGGTAACGATCATCGGGCCCGAGGCCCAAAGTGGGTGCGAGGTCAGAACCGCGAGCAACAAACCATGGTAGATTCCCACCGCAACGGCGAACGGGACACCCAGAACACCTGCAACGGACGCGCTGAGAACCCGGGGCAGGCTGACGTGCGGGAAGAGCAAGCGGAAGGCGAAAAGGGCGGACAAGGCGACGAAGGCGCCTTGGATGATGGCACCCCACCACATCACGGATGTGGGCGACACGTTAAGGATCAGCTGATAGACGTTGAGCTTATTGCCAAGCTTCCAGAACAGAAGGCCAAGGCCCGCTGCAACGGAGACTGGTGCAATCGTGGCTGCGACTTTGACCAGGGGCAGGTAGCGCTCCTCCGCGAAGCGCCACAGCAGGAAGGCGAATAGGAACGCGCCGACGCCCACGCCTCCGAGAAAGAGGTCTCCGACCACGCGCTCGTCCCAGATCAAACCTCGTTGCAAAGTCAGTATGAGCTCCGTGTCCATCTCCGACCTCCGAGGCTACCACGCGCAAGACCGTCGTTAGATGTCCCGGTCGGGGCAGCTCTTCCCGACCTTCGCGGACGCGCGGTGTTTCGCTCAGCTTCGCCACCACTCTTCCGCGAGCCTCTCGCTGCCGCATTGCGCTAGATCAACTCGACGTGAGGCGGCCTTTGTCTCGAGGTGAGATCAGTCATCGCCACGCTGATCTTCGGTAGATGAGTGGCTTGCAGCCGACGCGCACACTGGGATGTGAGCAACGGTGCACGGGGGCGGCGGTGCGGCCGGCTCCAACCTCTGCCGGCAGCGCAAGGCATGACATGCGCACGCGCGCTAACGCTGAGTGCCGCATGTCCAACACCAGTGCTGTGAAATGCGCGATGGCGCCCCCCAATCGTGACCAAAAGGCCGAGCTGTTGCCGGCGGTGAGCCCGATACCCTAGTTGGCGATAGATACTTGCGCGCGTCACTGACGCTCCGTTCCGAGTCTGTCACTGTACGTCACTCGGTGTTTTTCCGCGCCACGCACCTGATTGCTGCACGGGCTCCCGCCAAGAAAGCAGAAAAAGCCGAGCCAATTTCACTGCGCGGGGCGCGGCTTAGCGTGCGACGTCGTGGCGTGGGACAGGCGGCGACGACTGAGGCGAGCAAACCGTAAGTGTTGGCAAGCGCCTCGACGCGGACAGCACCCAGCGGGTGGTGTCGAGGTTCGCCTTGTCGTCGCGGTGCGGTCGTAGAAACCGCCGATCAATGCAGGCTTTCCGGCCAGCTTGGGCCAAGGGTGATGCCGCCGATCCAACCGACTACGCCAGACGAATTTGCCCCGCGTCCGGCTGGATGATCACCACCACCTACCGCGTCACCACGTTAGCAACGGACTATCGCCCTGCTCCAGCGGAGGGTGGACGCATTGCCGCGGTCGAGTCGAAGCACACGTCATTGATCGGGCCGAGACCCGAATGATGCCTGCACGGAGTATCGGACACGTACGAAACCGCCGGGCCGATCAGTGATGGCAAACTTTATGAGCGCCTCGCGTGCATCGGGGGTTCCTGACGTTGGCGATCTTTCCTGGAGCCGTCAGAGGTCGCGTTCAGGGCCACGCTCCTGCGGGTTGAACCGGGCCAGCTTGCCCGCAATACCTGCCGCCCTTCAGCCAGCCGAGCGCTCTCTGCTGCCCCCCGGACGTTGGGGCTTAGCCTGAGGTCTCGTCCCAAAGCGAGCGACATTGGGCGGCAGGTGGCGATGGTCTGCGCGCTTAAGGACGAGATAGAGATCAGCGTATCGAGGGCGGACCGGCCGCATTCCTGGATTCCAATCGTGTCAGTGCAAGCGGCATCAGCGGCTCGCGGGTCGACACTGTCGGTCTCTGGGTGCACGAGACGAGTGAGACAGGAGACGCAAAATTGTTGCCTGGTGGCCGAGTTGCAGCGGAGAAGAGAAGACTAACGTGCTTGGTTCGAGCTGGACCGTGGTTAGCGTAGCGATTCTGTCAGGTCACGTGACGCTCGCTGGTCACTCTGTGGCAGAGTGTCGGATCGGTGGCTACAGCTTCATTCATGGCGTGCGGCAGTTGTTTCTATCGATGCAGGAGTGGTTTTCGATTGCGTTCGCAGCTCACGCGCGTTCGTGCAGGTCTCATGTGCCGACGGCATTCAATATGAGCTGTTCGGTCTTGCCTCGGCCTCGCTGTTGGCCAGGTGTTCCCTTGACTGGAAACAGTGGTTGGCGGACTTCAGCGGACCCGACATCGTTGTTCGCTTCCGCGCGGGTAAGCCTTCCGCAAATCGTGTCTACTGGCATGTCAAGGCGCGGCCTTCCGTTGCCCGCGACAGGGCATCACCTTGCCCTGTAGCATCTGCAACCGCGTGATCCGCGGACGCGTATCGCTTCGCGTCTGCCCTGTCACGTGCTGTCGCTGTTGGCAGCGCTACCGTGTCTGGTGAGCATGGTCATCCGAGAGGAGGCGTGGCAAGGCGCAGCCCCTTCGCCGATCGGCGGTATGGCATGACCAGGGCCGCAAGTGAGGCGTCGCGAATGGCAGCGGGTGTTCTGCACCGCTCGGGTCGAGGAATGAGAACTGTCTCTCGGTTTCGGCGCCCGCGGCACTCTTCGCCCCTTGCCGGTACGCTGGCGGCACAAATGGTTCAGGGCATGGCCATCAGCATGAGCCGCACCTTTGCTTCGGCTGGTGGGCAGGTTGGTATCGTTGCGCAAATCCTTTTGCGGAAGGTACGGTCGCCCGAAAAACTGGTGCGATATTGGTACGCGAGCAACGACGGGTTGTCTTGCGTTGACAGCACGCTCAGCCCGACGCGACTATCTGCTGCGGTCCCATACCTTAGCGATCGTTCCCGATGCGGAGCCCTCAGACGCGGCGTCGCAGGAAGAGTGGCCACCTTCGCAGCATCAGTTGCTGCATGCCTGCAAAGGCGGGTGGGAAAGGACACTCGGCATCCCCGGGGTTCGCATCGCGTGACGCGGAGCACTCCGCTCGCATGCCGTTTCATGCGGCCAATGAGCTGCGGACGGGGGCAGAGAGCGAGGACGAGAGGGCGGCGAGGCGTCAGGACAACGCGCGCGCAGCAGGGCATCCGAACGGTCATTGCTCTGCGCCTCGCCGCGAGCTGGCGTGGGCTCGGCGAAATCGCGAAAAGCACGCTTCACCTGCGCGCCCGTGCCGCTGCCTGCGGTCACGCACCTTGGCGTTCGGCATCCACGATCGCCCCAGGAAGGATCCGAATTTCCGCAAGTTCGGTCGGATGGTGCGCGGCCAGAGGGTTGTGCCGCGGTGCAAGCTGGTCGGCAGCGCCTGTGCATCAAGCAAGCCGATGGCGGCTTGCAAAGTCGTGTCCAGCAGCGCTTCTGCTGCCACCTCGTCGTTTGGCTACCATCGCCATGGCTCATACGGGGTTCATAAGCGCGGCGCTCACGGCTCTCCGTTTCAACCGTAGCGCGCGCAGTCCGGGAGTGGCTGATGGGCCGTGTGGGGGGCGCGATCGTAGAGTTCGGCCGCGCAATGATCCTGCCAGCCTCCGTAATCTCACAACTCAGCCATGGCAAGAACCAAGCGGTTCCGCTGGCCCCGTCGCCCAAGGGTGTCATGACGAGCGATGCTACTGTCGTTTCGCCGCTTCGTTTTCCAGAGGCGACAGCGGATCAACGCCGGCTTCCAAGACCATGATGGCCTCGGCTGCACGTCTTGAAGCTGTGCGTGCGCATCCGCAGGGCTGCCAACCAGCGATTGTCGGCAAGGTGGTTTGGGTCCGAGGGTTGCTTCGTCAACAGGCGCCCTGCGCGCCATGGCGCTCGCCTTGGTCGCGTGGATCGCCAGGGAAACAACAGCGGCGAATGTGCCTAGGTGGTTGGCCGGCTTCCGTGCGGCGATGGCGGCACAACCAGGGGGTAAGAGACGATCAGACGAGAGATCAGGAGCGAGGTTCGGACCAGGTGCTGGACGCTCTCCCCTCCAGCGTGCAAGAAGCGGGGCCCTGCAAGGCTGAACCGCCCATATCGCGAGGATGACGACGATCAGCACCCGACTGTTCACGTGGTTGCGTGGCCGCAAAGTGGGACGAGACCGCTTCGGCAACACCTATTACGAGGAGCGTAACGCCCAACCCGGCATGCGCAGGCGCCGTTGGGTGATCTATGCCGGCGAGGTCGAGGCGACCAAAGTGCCGCCCGAATGGCATGCCTGGCTGCACCACATGACGGAGGCACCGCTGCCCGAGGTCAAGCTCTACCCCTGGCAGCAGGAGCACCTGCCGAACATGACTGGCACACCCCAGGCCTACCGCCCGCCAGGTCACGAGCTCGCCGGTGGCCGACGACCGCGTGCGACCGGCGACTATGAAGCGTGGACGCCGGACCTCGAGGAGCAAAGACGGCCATGACCAAGCGAAGTCTGGCTGAGGTCGTCGCCGGTGCCATCGTGCTCGGCGTGGCAGGGGTGTTCCTGTTTTACGCCGTCACCCACAGCGGCCGTTCGGTCGGGCCCGGCTATGACCTCATCGCTAAGTTTGACCGCATCGACGGCCTTGGGCCTGGGGCAGACGTGAAGGTGTCGGGCGTGAAGGTCGGCTCGGTGGTAGCCCAGCGGCTCGACCCTGACACCTTCCTCGCCGTCGTCACCATGCGGGTCGACTCGTCCGTCCGCCTGCCCGTCGACACCTCGGCCGAGATCACGTCAGAGAGCCTGCTCGGTGGGCGCTACATCGCGCTCGTGCCCGGCGGGTCGGAGCGGATGCTGGGTCCTGGTGGGGTGATCGAGGCGACGCAATCCGCCGTGAGTCTGGAGGCGTTGCTTGGTCGCTTCATCTTCTCGGTCACCGATCTCGTCTCGGCCGTTGGGCGGGAGGCGCAAGGCGCGCGCGAGGGTATGGGCGGTGCCGCTCCGCAGCGGCCTGGGGGCTGAACGATGGCGGAGAGCCAGACGCGCTGGCGGGGTCCTGACGGCAGCCCGATCGCCTGTCGCGAAAAGCTGAAGGTGTTGGAGGAGAACTGGGCCGAGGTGACGCAGGTTGTGCGTGATGCCTTCGAGGATGCGGTGCTGATGGGGGTTGATCCGGAGCTGCTGCGCCGTGAACTCGCCGCCCTCATCGCCTCGCTTCGCCCGCCTGGTGGCGGGAGATGAACGGTAAGGCGCTCGCCCTCGCCGCATCGTTCGCCGTCTGCGCTGCCAACGCTGAGAGCCGCTGGATCACCTCCGAGGTCGCGGTTCTGCAGGCGCTCGACAAGGTGACGGCGCGCACCACCGTGCTGGAGCTGCGGCTGGGCGACCGCGTGAGCTTCGGCACCCTCGAGATCGTGGTCGAGGCCTGTCATCGCCGCCCGCCCGACGAGCTGCCGGATGCCGCAGCGTGGCTGCGCGTGGTGGATCGTCGGCTTGGGCCTGAACCCGTGTTTACGGGTTGGATGTTTGCCGCTTCCCCCGCGGTGCACATGCTGGAACACGCGGTGTACGATGTACGTCTGCTCGCCTGCCGCTAAGCGCGGCGCTTAGGCCAGGCCGCGCAACCGCTCAATCTCGGCGCGGAGTTGCTCCGCCGGCGGGCTGGTCAGGAAATGCGCCGGTGTGGCGAGGGCGGCGGCGAGTAGGCGGCGATACTCGCCGCGCGGGATCTCGATCGCGCCGAAGCGGGCGAGGTGATCAGTCACGAACTGGGTGTCGAGAAGGCGAAATCCGCCGAGGCGAAGACGCGCGACCAGATGCACGAGGGCGACCTTGGACGCGTCTCGCACCACCGAGAACATGCTTTCGCCGAAGAAGGCGCCGCCCAGCGCCACCCCGTAAAGCCCTCCAACGAGGCGCCCCTCCTGCCAGCACTCCACTGAATGCGCATAGCCCATAGCGTGCAGGGCATTGAAGAGGCGCTCGATCTCGAGGTTGATCCAGGTCTCAGGCCGATCCGGCAGAGGTGCCGCACAGCCCTTGATCACCTCGGCAAAAGCCGTATCGCAGCGCACCTCGAACAGGCGGCCGAGCACGGTGCGGGCGAGCCTGCGCGGCAGGTGGAAGCGATCAAGCGGTAGGATGCCGCGCAGTTCCGGATCGAGCCAATACAGACGGTCGCCGTCGCGGCGTTCCGCCATCGGAAAGAGCCCGGCGCGATAGGCGCGCAAAACAAGTTCGGGCGTAATTTCGGTCAGGCCAGCGCCGTGGCGCGTCATGCCGCAAGCGGGGCGGCGGTCTGCCGCACGAACCGCTCCAGCCAGTGGATGGTGTAGTCGCCAGCGGCGAATGTGGGATCCTCTACGATCCGCCGATGCAGGGGCAGAGTGGTGGCGATCCCATCGATGACGAACTCAGCGAGCGCGCGCTTGAGCCTGGCAATCGCGGTCGCGCGGTCGGGCCCGTGAACGATCAACTTGGCAACCAGGCTGTCATAATAAGGCGGCACTGTGTAGCCGGAATAGAGAGCGGAATCGACTCGAACGCCCAAGCCACCCGGCGCGTGGTAGGCGGTCACGCGCCCTGGCGTGGGGGCGAAGGTTTCGGGGTCCTCGGCGGTGATCCGGCACTCGATGGCATGACCAAAGAAACGGATGTCGTGCTGCGCGTAGCCGAGAGGGGCTCCGGCAGCGAGGCGGATCTGCTCGCGCACGAGGTCGACGCCGCAGATCATCTCCGTCACTGGATGTTCCACCTGCAGGCGCGTGTTCATCTCGATAAAGGCGAACTGCCCATCCTGCCAGAGGAACTCAAGCGTGCCGGCGTTGCGGTAGCCGATCTCGCGCAGGGCCTCGGTGACAATTCGGCCGAGCCGGTCGCGGTCGTCCGGCGCGAGAGCCGGGCTGCCGGCCTCCTCGACGAGCTTCTGGTGGCGGCGCTGTAGAGAGCAGTCTCGCTCGCCGAAATGCACCACCGTGCCGTGGTGGTCGGCCAGCACTTGCAGCTCGATGTGGCGCGGACGGTCGAGATACTTCTCGAGATACACGGCGTCGTTTCCAAAGGCGGCCTTGGCTTCGGCGCGGGCGAGGGCGAAAGCTTCGGCGAGTTCGCCCGCGTTGTGCGCGACCTTCATGCCCCGACCGCCGCCGCCGGCCGCTGCCTTGAACAACACGGGGTAGCCAAGGCGGCGCGCAACGGCCTCTGCGTCGGCGAGGCTTTCCACTGGGCCATCCGAGCCGGGGACGAGCGGAACACCGAGCCGGGCCATGGTGCGCTTGGCTTCGATCTTGTCGCCCATCATGCGGATATGGGCGGCGGAGGGGCCGATGAAGGCGATGCCGTGCGCCTCGACGATGGCGGCGAACTCGGCATTCTCGGCCAAGAAGCCATAGCCCGGGTGAATCGCATCCGCCCCAGTGATCGAGGCAGCGGAGAGGATGGCTGGAATGTTCAGGTAGCTCTCTTTCGCCGGCGGAGGGCCGATGCACACGCTCTCGTCGGCGAGCCGGACATGCATGGCGGTGGCATCAGCCGTGGAATGCACGGCTACCGTGCGAATTCCCATCTCCTGGCACGCGCGATGGATCCGGAGCGCGATCTCACCGCGGTTTGCGATCAGCACCTTGCGGAACATGCTCCGCCTCTCGCCATCCTTGGCAGGCTGCCTCCCCCCCGCGGGGCAAGGTCCTGTCACTCGATGATCATCAGCACATCGCCGTATTCCACGGGCGACCCGCTTTCCACCAAAATCCGTTGCACCACGCCAGATCGGGGCGCCTTGATTTGGTTGAAGGTCTTCATCGCTTCGATCAGCAGCAGCGTTTGCCCCTGCGCAACCTTATCACCGACCCTCACAAACGGGGGGGCGCCTGGTTCGGGCGAAAGATATGCGACACCAACCATAGGGGACAGCACCGCCCCGGGGTGTGACGCGTCTGGCGGGATGTCGGAGGAGGCGGATGCGTTGCGGACGGTGGAGGGAGCCGAGGGCGCAGCTGGCGGGGCGGTGGCCAGTGTCTGCGTCGTTGCGCGCGCCACCCGAAGCCGCGACTCCCCCTCTGCGATCTCGATCTCAGCAAGCCCTGTCTCCTCGAGCAGGGCGGCAAGGCGTCGAATCGCTTCCTCGTCGATGGCGATCCGGCTCATGCAGAGACCACCTCGCCGGCCGTCGCCGCGACGAGCCCCGCCATCGCCTCGAGCGCGAGCCCATAGCCCGCAGCCCCGAGCCCCGCGATCACCCCGATCGCCGCCTTCGCCGTCAGGCTGCGTTCGCGGAACGGCTCGCGACGGTGGATGTTGGACAGGTGCACCTCGATCACCGGCAGCTCGGTCGCTGTGAGCGCGTCGAGCAAGGCGACCGAGGTGTGCGTCAAGCCGCCTGGGTTGATGACGATGCCCCGCGCCCGTCCGCGGCAATCCTGCACCCAGTCGATCAGCACGCCCTCGTGGTTCGTTTGGCGGAACTCGACGGCAAGCCCGAGCCTCGCGGCGCGGTCGCGGCAGAGCGCCTCAATGTCGGCCAGCGTGGCACGGCCATAGACGGTAGGCTCGCGCACGCCCAGGAGGTTGAGGTTCGGGCCGTTCAGCACGGCGACCAGCGGCTCGGCCACAGCAGTGAGATCCGGCGGTGTGTTGCGGGAAGCGGGGGCTTAGCACGGGGGGCGGGGGCCGAGAACGCATGCGAGGCGCCCTCGCAGCCTCCCCCCTGGCCGGGTTAAGGGATAGAGTATGTCGGCTCTCGATCTCGCCACCTTGGCCGCGATTGCCGTCCTGCTCGTGCTGTCCGCCCTGTTCTCGGGGGCCGAGACCGCATTCACCGGCGCCTCGCGCGCCTTCATCACCCGCCGCGCCCGCGCCGGCGACCCCCGTGCCGGCCTTCTCGCCAGCTTGCGCGAGCGCAAGGACCGTCTGCTTGCCGCCCTTCTTTTGGGCAACAACCTGGTCAACACCACGGCAACCGCGCTTGCGGCGGGGCTGCTGATCGCCTGGTTTGGCGAGAAGGGCGTTGCCTACGCCTCGGTGGCGATGACCCTCGTCCTTGTCGTGCTGTCGGAGGTGCTGCCAAAGACCTGGGCGATCTCTCACCCCGAGCGTGCGGCCCTGGCCGCTACCCCGCTCCTCGCTGCAACTCTGCGTGTGTTCGGCCCGCCGGCATCGGCGGTGAATGCCGCCGTGCGCTCTCTACTCGCGCTTTGGGGCGTGCGGGTCAGCGGAGAGCGGGCGCAGAGCGAGGAAGAGTTGATGGGCGCAATCGCGCTGCACGGCGAGGGCACGGACGAGGCGGCGGCGGTGGAGGAGAGGCGGATGCTGCGCGGCGTGCTCGCTCTCGACGACTTGACGGTGGCCGACGTGATGACGCACCGCAGCCGGATCGAGGCTCTGGATGCCGACCAACCGCCCGCCGAGTCGATCCGTCGCCTGCTCGCGACCCGCCATGGCCTCCTGCCGCTCTGGCGTGACGGGGGGCGAGAGCTGATCGGGCTGGTCGAAACCAGGGCCGCCCTGCGCGCGCTGCACGCGGTCGGAGGGGATCCAGCTCGGCTTGATTTGGCCGCGCTCGCAGAACCCGCACCCCTCGCCCCGGAGACGCGCCCCCTCCTCGATCAACTCCAGCTGTTCCGACGCGCGCGGCGCCACGCGGCCCTCGTGGTGGATGAGTACGGGCAGATCGAGGGCCTGGTCACGCTGCACGACGTGATGGAGGTTGTGGTCGGCGAGATCACCGAAGCTGGCGAGACGATCCTCGCCGATGCGGTCAAAGGGGCGGGCGAGATCGAGGTGCCGGGCGAGACGCGGGTGCGCGACCTCAACCGCGAGCTTGACTGGGCCCTCCCTGAGGAGGAGGCGATGACGGTGGCCGGGCTTCTGATGGCGGCGGCGAGAGGCCTGCCGCGCCGGGGCGAGCCGGTGGAGGTGGCGGGCTACCGCCTGATCGCGGCGGACGTGCGGGGGCGTCGGATCGCGCGGGTGAGGATTGTCGCCCCGAATGCTTCACGCCCCGCCTAACCGCGGTCCTCGCCGATGGCGCTCTGTGACCCCATATCAGGTGGGCCATGAGCACGACTGCTGCTGCCGCCACCCTCAGCCTCATCGTCAACGGCGAGTCTCGTCGCATCGCCAGCCCCGCCACCGTCGCTTCCCTGCTCGAGGCCCTGGGAATTGACCAGCGTAAGGTGGCGGTTGAGCGCAATCTCGAGATCGTGCCACGGTCGGCTTACCAGACCACGGCTCTGGCGGAGGGGGATCGAATCGAAATCGTGCACTTCATTGGCGGCGGCGACATCACGCCCGCCGAATCCAGCGAGGACTGCTGGCAGGTGGCGGGACGGACATTCCGCTCACGCCTCATCGTCGGCACCGGCCGCTACAAGGACCTGGCCGAGACAGCGGCTGCGATTGAGGCCTCGGGGGCGGAGATCGTTACGGTGGCGGTGCGGCGGGTGAATCTCTCTGATCCCTCGGCGCCGATGCTGCAGGATTTCGTGCCGCCGTCGCGCTATACGTATCTCCCCAACACCGCGGGCTGCCACACGGCTGAGGAGGCGGTGCGCACGCTGCGGCTCGCGCGCGAGGCGGGCGGTTGGAATCTGGTCAAGCTCGAGGTCCTCGGCCCGCCCCCCACTCTTTATCCGGACATGCAGGAGACCCATCGCGCTCTCGATGCGCTGGTGCGCGAGGGTTTCCAGGTGATGGTCTACTGCGTGGACGACCCTGTGGCGGCGAAGCGGCTTGAGGAGCAGGGGGCGGTCGCGATCATGCCGCTCGGGGCGCCGATCGGCTCAGGCTTGGGGATCCAGAATCGCGTGACAATCCGGCTGATCGTCGAACAGGCCAAGGTCCCCGTGCTTGTCGATGCCGGGGTGGGCACCGCCTCCGACGCCGCGATCGCGATGGAACTCGGTTGCGATGCGGTGCTGATGAACTCGGCAATCGCCCATGCACGCGACCCGGTGCGGATGGCGCGCGCGATGAAAGCGGCCGTCGAAGCCGGCCGATTGGCCTACCTCGCCGGGCGCATGCCGCGCAAACTCTTCGCAGACCCCTCAAGCCCGCTGTCCGGTCTCATCTGACGGTTGAACCTCTCCGCCGTTCCCGCCAGCGCAGCGCACAAGAGGGGTGCTGCGTCAATGCCGTCATGCGTGAGGCGAGGGTCGATTTTTTCTTCCATCCTGAGAGCTCTGCGCGTATATGAGGTGTAGACGCAGCAACGCACGTGCCTCTGGCCCCTCGGGGTTTACGCAACGACGTCAAGCGTTCTGGCCACTAACCGGGCCGCGTGGGCGGGGCAGGGGGGGAACTTCCTGACCTGCTTGTCCTCCGGGGTTGCTGGTTCGTTCGACCGTTTCGTCAACCTGGGGCGTGCCGGCTGGAGAGGCCGCCCCGCTGGAGTGAAGGGGAGGGCCCGTGCGATGACCCCAAAAATCGCTCGCTTCCTCGAGGAGGTTCGTCCGCCAACGCCCTGCCTCGTCTTCGACGTCGACCGCGTAGAGGAGAACTACCGCGCGCTGGCGGCGGCACTTCCGCTCGCCCGTATCTATTACGCGGTGAAGGCAAATCCGGCGCGCCCGATCTTGGAGCGTCTCGTCTCGCTGGGCTCCGCCTTCGACGCGGCCTCCTGGGAGGAGATCGAGGCGATCCTCGCGGCGGGTGCCGCCCCGGAGGCGATCAGCTTCGGCAACACGGTGAAGAAGGAAGCCGCCATCGCGCGCGCCTACGCTGCGGGTGTCCGCCTTTTCGCCTTCGATTCGGAGGAGGAGCTCGAGAAGCTGGCGCGCTCGGCTCCCGGCTCGCGCGTCTATTGCCGGCTTCTCGTCGAGAACGATGGGGCGGAGTGGCCGCTCAGCCGCAAGTTCGGCTGCTCGGTCGAGATGGCACGCGAGCTGATGGTGCGGGCGGCCGAACTTGGGCTCGACGCCTACGGCCTCTCCTTCCATGTTGGCAGCCAGCAGCGCGATGCAGTCGCCTACGAGGCCGCGATCGCCAAAGTGGGCATGCTGTTCACCGACCTCACCGAGCGCGGCGTGAACCTCCGCATGGTCAACCTGGGCGGCGGTTTCCCCGTGCGCTACATGGAGGACGTTCCGGGCATCGATCATTTTGCGCATGCGATCATGCGCGCGATGACCAGGGCCTTCGGCAACGCCATCCCGGACATGATCATCGAGCCGGGCCGTTTCATCGTCGGCGATGCGGGGGTGGTGTCCACCGAGGTCTTGCTGGTCAGCCGCAAGGCGAAGGACGACCCGATCCGCTGGGTCTATCTCGACATCGGGCGGTTTGGCGGTCTTGCCGAAACCGAGGGCGAGTCGATCCGCTACCCGCTGCGCACCAACCGCGACGGCGGTGTGGTGGGGCCGGTGGCGATCGCGGGGCCGACCTGCGACGGGGCGGACATCCTCTATGAACGTGCGCCCTATCGTCTGCCGCTCGACCTCAAGGCGGGCGATCGCGTGGAGTTCCTCTCCGCCGGCGCCTACACCACCACCTATGCGGCGCAATCCTTCAACGGCTTCCGCCCGTTGGCGGAACACTATCTCTGACGGAGAGCGCGAAAGGGGGCCCATCTGCCCCCATTCCTCTTCCCTTCCCTTCCCTGCATGCCGGGGACAAGATGGGCGCGCTTCGCTTGCATGCGATCGAAACCGGTGAGGGGGCGCCGGTCGTCATCCTGCATGGGCTGTTCGGGTCGGCGCGCAACTGGGGCGCGATCGCGCGGCGGCTTGCCGCCGCGGGGCAGCGTGTGATCGCCGCTGACCTTCGCAATCACGGCGACAGTCCGCATGAGTCGCGGATGGACTATGCCGCGATGGCAGAAGACGTCGCGTCTCTGATCGAAGAAAGGGGCGGCGGCCGCGCCGCGGTGCTCGGCCATTCGATGGGCGGAAAGGTCGCGATGGTGCTTGCCCTGACCCGGCCCGCCCTCGTCGAGAGGCTCGTCGTCATCGACATCGCCCCTGTGGCCTATCGCGCCACGCTCGGCGCCTATGCCTCCGCGCTGCGAGCCTTGCCGCTCAGGCCCGGCATGCGACGAGCGGAGGCCGATGCGGCTCTTGCCGCAACGGTCGAGAACCCCGCCGAGCGCGCCTTCCTGCTGCAGAACCTGGTGTTCGATGCGAGCGGTGTGCCGCGTTGGAAGCCCAATCTCGCCGCGATCGAGGCCAACATGCCGCTGATCGCCTCGTTTCCGGACATGCCGCGTCATGCCCGCTACGACGGCGCCGTGCTCGTTCTGCGCGGCGAACGGAGCGCCTACGTGCTGCCCGAGCACTACGAGCCGACCCTTGCTCTCTTTCCGCGCGCTGTCTTTGTGACCGTGCCTGGCGCCGGGCATTGGGTGCAGGCGGAAGCGCCGGAGGCTTTCCTGCGTGCGGTGGAACCGTTCCTCACGCTTGACCCCTGAGGCTTGCGGCCTAGGCGAGTCCCGCCATTTCGCTGGCATGAGACAGGAGGGCTTTCCCGAACCCACGCGCGCTGCGGGGCTCGCACGGCTTGCCGCCTTCGCCCCGCGCATGGGTCGCGACTATGCCGCGACGCGCAATTACGATTTCGGCCCCCAGGATCGCTCCAACATCTCGCTTTTGTCGGCGCATGTCCGCCACCGTCTGGTCCTGGAGCAGGAACTTGTCGCGACTGCCCTCGCCCACCACCCGGCTGCGGCCTGCGACAAGTTCGTCCAGGAGGTATTCTGGCGGACCTATTGGAAGGGCTGGCTCGAACAACGCCCCGCCGTCTGGTTCGCCTACCAGGCGCGTGTGGCCGAGTGGCAGGAGCGGCTCAACAGTGAGGGCGAGCTGCGACGAGCCTATGAAGATGCGGTATCGGGCCGGACGGGGATCGCCTGTTTCGATGCGTGGGTGCGGGAATTGCTCGAGACGGGCTACCTGCACAACCACGCGCGGATGTGGTTCGCTTCGATCTGGATCTTCACCCTTCGCCTGCCGTGGGAACTGGGGGCCGATTTCACCTACCGCCATTTTCTCGATGGCGATCCGGCCTCCAACACCCTTTCCTGGCGCTGGGTGGCAGGGCTGCATACGCGGGGCAAGCACTATCTCGCCCGCGCCTCCAACATCCGCGCCTACACCCAGGGGCGCTTCAACCCGGCGGGAGAACTGGACGAGCGTGCGCTCCCCGTTGCGGAGGAGACGTCGCATCCGCCCCCTGCGCCGCTGCCGCAGGCTGAGGCTCCGCCCGCCGGACCTGTCGGGCTGCTGCTGACGGAGGAGGATCTCAACCCAGAGACGCTCACGCTCCCTCCGGCGCAGGTCGTCGCGATCGCCGGCGTGTTGGCGACCGAAGCGCGGAGCCCGTTTCCGATCGGCCAGCCGGTGCGTGCTTTCGCTGAGGCTGCGCTCGCCGATGGGCTGGCGCGCGCAGCGCAGGCCTTTGCTGTTCCCGCCAAGCGACTGGCGTCGTTCGACGCTGTCATCGCCTGGGCGAAAGGTGCTGGGGTGGACGCGGTGGTCACCGCCTACGCCCCGGTTGGCCCGATCGCGGCGCGGCTCGACCGCCTGGCCGGTCTGTTGCGCGCTGAGGGAATCCCCCTGATCCGGCTGCGGCGCCCCTGGGACGAGGTGATCTGGCCGCACGCGACGCGCGGCTACTTCCAGGTCAAGGACAGAATTCCCGAGGTGCTGGCCGGGTTGGGCCTTAGTCGGGAGAACGGCACCCGGCTTCCGCGGCACCCTGACCTTTGATTGGCGCGCGCACGCTTCCCATCTAACGCGACGCCAGCCGTCTGAAAGGCCGGCGAGGTTCAGCGGGAGACCACAATGAGCGCACGTGCCCTTTCACGCCGCGGCCTGCTCGTCGGCACGGCCGCCGCCACCCTTCCCGTCTTCTCCATCCGCGCCCAGGCTGGGCAGATCCGGATCGGAGCCATCCTCTCCGCCTCGGGCGGGCTCGCCGCTTTCGTTCCCCCGATCCGGGCGGGGATCCAGCTCGCGATCGAGGAGATCAACGCCCAGGGTGGCGTGCTGGACGGCCAGCGGCTCGCTCTCGTCGAGGCCGATGATCAGACCAACCCCCAAGTCGGCGTTCAGGTGGCCACACGCCTCGTGCAGGCCGAGAATGTACCGGTGATCATCGGACCGATGGCCTCGGGCATCACCATCGCGGTCGCCAACGCCGTCACCATTCCCGCCGGGGTGCCGATCATCTCGCCCTCCGCCACCGCGCCCGCGGTAAGCGACCTCAACGACAACGACACCGTGTTCCGCACCGCAGTGCCGGATGGTTTGCAAGGCGCGGTGCTCGGGCGGATCACCAAGGCGAGGGGAATCGACCGGGTGGCGGTGATGGCCATCAACAACGACTACGGCCGCGGCCTTGCCGGAGCCTTCCAGCGCGGCTTCGAGAGTCACGGCGGCAGCATCACCGCGAGCCAGAACTTCGAGGCCGACCGCCCGTCCTATCGTGCCGAACTGCAAACCCTCGCCGGGCGCGGCAACCCGCAGGCACTGGTGCTGATTGGCTATCCAGGCTCCGGCGGCATCACCATCCTGCGCAATGCAGTGGAGAACGCGTTCTTCAACCGCTTCATCCTGACCGACGGCATGCGCGACCAGTCGGTGGTGCAGGCGGTGGGCGCGCAGGCGATGGAGGGTACCTTCGGCACCGCGCCAGGTTCGGCCGCAACCCCGGAGCGTCGCGAAGCCTACGTGCAGGCCTTTCGCCGGATGCACCCAAATCTCGACCCGAACGCCGCCTTCGTCAGCCAGGCCTATGACGCGGTCTACGTCGCGGCGCTTGCCATGCAGAAGGCAGGGCGCGCGGACCGTGCTGCCATCCGTGCCTTCTTGCGCGAGGTGGCAAATCCGCCAGGCGAGGTGGTTGGCCCCGGCGAGTGGCGCAAGGCGCGCGAGCTCATCGCTACCGGACGCGCGATTGACTACGAGGGGGCGTCGGGCCCGGTGAACTTCAACGAGGCCGGCGACGCCGAAGGCAAGATCGAGGTCTGGGCGGTGCGCGAGGGCCGCATCGTCACCGTCGAGACGGTCGCCTCTTGATTGCGCGGGCAGATCCGCCCGCCCTCTCCGTTTCGGGGGTGACGAAGCGCTTCGGCGGCTTCGTCGCCCTCGACTCCGTCTCCCTCGAGGTGCCTGAAGGCTCGATCACCGGATTAATCGGGCCTAACGGTGCGGGCAAGTCCACCCTGTTCGCGATCATCGCGGGCTTCCTTCCGCCCGATCGCGGAACGATTCGTCTGCGTGGCGAGGACGTCACCGCCGAAGCGCCTTGGCGACTGCACGCACGAGGGCTTGCGCGCACGTTTCAGATTCCGCGTCTGTTCCCGCGCATGACGGTGGTGGAGAATTTGATGGTCGCCGCTCCGAACCAATCAGGCGAACGGCTTCCCGCGCCATGGCTGGCGCGCGAGCGTATCCGACGCGAAGAGGAGGCGTTGCGCGCGCGCGCGCTTAGCGTGCTCGAGCGGCTCAATCTCGCCCGTCATGCCGAGGCGCCGGCCACCGCCCTCTCCGGCGGGCAGAAGAAGCTCGTGGAACTCGGCCGGGCGCTGATGAGCGGGGCATCCGTGATCCTGCTCGACGAACCCGCTGCGGGGGTGAACCGCACTCTTCTGCGCGAGATCGCGCAGATCATCGCTGCCTTGAACCGCGAGGAGGGGATCACCTTCCTCGTCATCGAGCACGATCTCGACCTCGTCGCCGACCTCTGCACCCGCGTTTGGTGCCTGGCCGAGGGCCGCGTGATCGCCACCGGTTCGATGGGCGAGGTGCGAAACGACCCCCAGGTGGCCGAGGCCTATCTCGGCATGACATTCGACGTGCACTGATGGCTCTGCTCGAAGTTCGCGGGCTCACCGGCGGCTACGGCGAGACCGACATCCTAAACGGGGTCGATCTCGATGCTGATGCAGGCGAGGTGGTCGTCATCGTCGGCGCCAATGGCGCGGGCAAGTCGACACTGATGAAGGCGATCGCGGGTCTTGTGCGCATCCGCGCGGGCCAGGTGCGGCTCGCTGGCGAGGAAATCGCCAACGCGCCTGCCGAGAGCATGGTTTTGCGCGGCCTTGCCTATGTGCCGCAGGAGCGCAACGTTTTCCCCTCTCTCACCGTCGAGGAGAACCTCGCCATGGGCGTCTATGCCCGGCCGGAGAAATTCCGCGAGGGCAAGGAACGGGCGCTCGCGCTGTTCCCGGACCTCGCTGCCAGGCTCGCCACCCCGGCCGGGCGGCTATCGGGCGGGCAGAGGCAGATGGTAGCGATCGCGCGTGCCCTGATGCTCGAGCCGCGTCTGATCATGCTCGACGAGCCGACCGCCGGGCTGTCGCCCAAGTTCTGCAGCGCGATCTTCGCCCGCGTGCAGGAGATCGCGCGCGCGGGAATCGGCGTTGTCATGGTGGAGCAGAACGCGCGTCCTGCGCTTGCCATCGCCGATCGCGGCGTGGTGCTGGCGATGGGGCGGAACCGCGCCATCGCGCCCGGCCCCGCCCTGCTCGCCGACCCGAACATCGGCCGGCTGTTCCTTGGCGGCTGAGATGGCGAAACCCCCTGGTGTCGGCGGCTATTGGGCGCCGCTTCTTCTGCCGCCGTCCCGCCAGCCCGGCGTCGCCTGATGCTCGCGTTCGTCAACTTCTACCTCCTCCCGGGTCTGGTGCTTGGCGCCATCTACGCGCTCTCGGCCACTGGGCTCTCGCTCATCTACGGCGTGATGCGGTTTGCCCATTTCGCACACGGCGACCTGCTCGCGCTCGGCGCCTATTGTGCGTTTGCCGCCTCGACCAGTTTGGGCATCAGCGTTTGGGCCTCGATACCCTTCGCTGCCGCGGCGACCATTCCTGCCGCGCTGGTTGCCGATGCGCTGTTCTACGCCCCGCTGCGCAGGAGCCTGCCTGCCGTCCTTCTCATCTCCTCGTTCGGTGTTGCCCTGATGCTGCGGGCGCTGATCTATTTCTTCTTCGGCCCCACGCCGGTGACGTTCCCGCGCCCGATCGTTCCGCCTCTTGTCTTCGAAGGGGTCAGAATCCAGGCGCGCCACATCTGGATCATCCTCGGTGCTGCGCTCTGCGCCTTCATGCTTCATCTCATCCTCTCCCGCACCAGGGCGGGGAGGGCGATGCGCGCGATGTCGGACGATCCCGATCTCGCGCGCATCAGCGGCGTTGCGACGGCGGCAGTGATCCGCCTCACCTGGATCATCGCTGCCGTGCTGGTCGCGGTGGCTGGCGTGTTCCTCGGCCTCGATACGCAACTGCAGCCGGTGATGGGGTTCAATGTGCTGCTCGCCTCGTTCGCCGCGGCCATCCTGGGCGGCATCGGCCGGCCATGGGGTGCCGCGTTCGGCGGTGTGATTCTCGGGCTTGCCGAGGAGTGCTCCACCTACCCGCTGGTCGACGGCGCCCCGCTTCTTCAGCCCACCTACAAGTCGGCGGTTGCCTTCGTCGTGTTGATCGCGACCTTGCTCCTGCGCCCGCAGGGGCTGTTCAGGGGCATGATCTGAGCCATGGAACAGGCGCTCCTCTATGCCGCGACACTTGGTACGCTTGCCTGCATCTACGCGGTGCTCACCTTGGGCTTGAACCTGCAGTGGGGGCTGACGGGGCTGATGAATTTCGGCGGGCTCGGGTTCGTCGCCGTCGGTGCCTACACTGCAGCTCTCCTCACCGCCGCGCCGTCGGCGACGCATGTCGGCGGCTTCGGCGTGCCCTGGTGGCTCGCTTGGCCGGCAGCCGGGCTTGCGGCAGCCCTCCTGGCGCTTCCCGTCGGCGCCATCGCGCTTCGCCTGCGCGCCGACTATCTCGCCATCGCGACCATCGGCATCGCCGAAATCGTCCGGCTTGTTGCCCGCAACGAGGATTGGCTGACGGGGGGCCCGCTCGGTGTTACCGCGATTCCGCGCCCGTTCGAATCGCTCGGCACGCCGACGGGCCAGGTCGCGTTCCTGTTGCTCGTCGGGGCCGTTCTCGCCGTTTTGTTCGCCGCCGCCCAAGCCACGGCGAACAGCCCCTTCGGCCGCGCCCTACGCGCGGTGCGCGACGACGAGGAGGCGGCGAAGGCGGCAGGCAAGAACCCGGCCCGGCTTCGCCTGCACGCCTTCCTGCTCGGCGCCGGCTTCATGGGGCTTGGGGGTGCCATGATGACGGCCTTCTTCAAGTTCATCGGGCCCGATGCGCTCGAACCCGTTACCGTCACCTTCCTCGTCTGGGTGATGCTGATCGCCGGTGGGTCAGGCAACAATTGGGGCGCGGTCGCGGGGGCCTTCGCAGTCTGGGTGGTGTGGGCGGCGACGGACTGGCTTGCGGCCCAGCTGCCGGGCGAGGCGGCTACGCGCGCGGCCTATATCCGCCTGTTCCTGATCGGGCTCGCGCTGCAGGCGATTTTGCTTGCCCGGCCACAGGGTTTGATCGGCGAAAGGATCGGCTCGCCTCAGCGATAGACGAAATCCCGCAAGGTCAGGGTCAGCGCGGGCACGTAGGTGACGATGCCGAGGCAGACGAGCACGGCGAGAATGAACACCGGCAGGTAGCGCATCATCCGGTCGATACCCGTCTCCGCCACCTGCGCCGCGGCGAACAGATTCACGCCGAAGGGGGGCGTGACCATGCCGAGTGCGAGGTTCACCACCATGATGATGCCGAAATGGACCGGATCGATGCCGAATCGGATGGCCGCCGGGGCGAGGATGGGCCCGAGCACGATGATCGAGGCCGAGGTCTCGACGAACATTCCCACTACGAACAGGAACGCGTTGACGCCGAGCAAAAAGATCGCAGGGGTGCGGAAGGTCTCGACCAGCCACTCGGCCATCAGATCAGGCACGCGCTGGCGATTAAGCAGCCATGAGAACAGCCCGGCGGTGGCGATGATGAACATGATCACGCTCGAGGTGATCACCGAACGGCGGAAGATGGAGGAGAGATCCCCCAAGCGAAGCTCGCGGTGGATGAGCAGCCCGACCAGCAGGGCATAGGCGACGGCGATGACGGAAGCTTCCGTCGGCGTGGTGATGCCGCCATAGATTCCCCCCAACACGATGACAGGCATCAACAGGGCGAAGAAGGCCTCGCGCCCGGCGCGCAGCACACTCGTCCGCCCCTCACCATCTGCTTTGCCCCAGCCGTTGACGCGGCACCAGGCGAGTACGAGGGCGGAAAGGACGGCCGCGATCAGCAGGCCTGGCCCGAAACCGGCGATGAAGAGCTCGGGGATCGAGGTCTGGGTCGCGACCCCGTAGAGGATCATCGGGATCGAGGGCGGAATGACCACGCCGAGCTCGGCCGAGGACGCCTGCAGCGACGCCGCAAAGCCCGCCGGGTAGCCAAGCCGCTTCAGGGCGGGGATCATGATCGCGCCGATCGCGAAGGTGGTGGCGACCGAGGAGCCGGAGATCGCGGCGAAGATCATGCAGGTGAGCACGGTCGTGACGGCGAGCCCACCCTGCACGCCGCCGACGAGCGCGCGGGCGAAGGCGATCAGTCGCCGCGAGATACCGCCCGTCTCCATCAGGTTGCCAGCCAGGATGAAGAACGGGATGGCGGCGAGCGGGAAGCGATCGAGCGCCACATAGATCTGCTGCGCGGCGACGATGAGCGGGAAGCGGGTGTAGAATTCGATGCCCGCGATGGCGGCAAGCCCGATCGCCACCGCCACCGGCACGGAGAGCGCGAACAGCACGAGCATGATCGCGAGCATCGTGCCGGCCATCGATCAGTTCCCCCAGTCGCTACGAACGGTCAGGCTGTGCCCGCCGACTCGTCCCGCTGCGGGTCGAGGGCAGCGGCGATGGCGGCGATGATGGCGAACACGGCACCCACCGGAATTGCGGCGTAGCCCCAAGCGATCGAGATCTCGAGCCCAGCGATGGATTGGAAGCGTACCCGTTCGGCCATTGCCCAGCCGAACCAGAACAGCACGCCGAAGAGAGCGAGAATGGCGGCGAGGATGACGAGTTCGACCGCACGCTTCAGCCATCCGCGGGCGGCTGCGCGGGCGATCTCGATCGCAACCATGGCGCCCTGGCGGATGGCGCCGGCAAGGCCGAGCAGCACCATCCAGATCAGCGCCTGGCGCACCAGCGCCTCCGACCACGGCGAGGGCTGTGCGAGCACGAACCGCGTGAACACCTGCCATGCACCTGCCATGAAGGCGAGGAGAAGGGCAGCGCAGGCGGCGGCGAGCGCCGCCTGCGTGGTCACCCTCTCGAGGAGCAGGAAACCGCGGGCAAGCTTGCGCATCAGCTACCCGGCTTCCAGTCGCGGATGCGCGCGATCAGCGCAGCGTCGAACTGGCGATTGAACTGTTCGAAGGCCGGCGCGAGCGCGGCCTGGAAGGCGGCCGTGTCGACCTCAGTGCGCACTGTCATGCCGCGTTCGCGCAACAGCGCTACCCCGCGCTGCTCATCGGCGCTCACGCGGTCGCGGTTCGCCTTCACCGCTGCCTTCGCCGCCTCCTGGAAGGCAGCGCGGTCCTGCGCGTTCAGGCGGTTCCAGAATGCCGGGTTCGCGATCAACACAGCCGGCGAATAGACATGTCGGGTGAGCGAGAGGAAGCGCTGCACCTGGTTGAGGTTGTTGGCGACGATGACGGGGATCGGGTTCTCCTGCCCGTCCACCGTGCCCTGTTGCAAGGCCGGAACGAGCTCGCTGAACGCCATCGGGGTGGGCAGCGCGCCCAGGGTCTGGAAGGCGCGCATGTGCACCTGGTTCTCCATGGTGCGGATCTTCAGCCCCTGCACGTCGGCAGGGGTCGCGACCTCACGGCGCGAGTTGGTGAGGTTGCGGAAGCCATTCTCCATCCAGGCCACCCCGATCAGCCCGCGCGGGGTGAATTTGGCGAGCAGCTCCTGCCCGATCGGGCCATCGAGCACGCCGCGCGCATGCTCATAGTCGCGGACCAGGAACGGAATGTCGAGCACAAGCACCTCGCGCACGAAGTTGCCGACCGGGCCTGTGGACGTGATGGTGAACTCCTGGGTGCCGATCTGGGTCGCTTCGATTGCTTCGCGCTCGTTGTCGTTGCGCTGGATGTTGACCCGGAAGCGCCCCTGGGTGAGGCGCTCGACGACGTCCTTGAAGGCCTGGCTGCCTGCACCGTAGTGGCTGTCGAGAGACAGGGCGTGGGTGATGGTGACGGTGGTCTGCGCCGAGGTGGGCGCGGCGAGGGCCGCGGCGGCGATCGCGCCGAGCAAGAGGCGTCGTGTCGGAAGCATGCTGTCGTCCTCCCTGGTTGTGGCGCTTGGCGCCCGGTTGACCGCGCGAACATAGGCAGGTGAACGGGGTCCGGCAACGCGGCGCGTTCAGGGTAGCGAAAGCTGGCGTGCCGCCAGGATCGCCGCAGCGGCAACAACCAGGGCAAGCCCGGCTGCCGGCCAGATCAACCGTCCGATCGCGCCCGCTGTCGCGCCGTCATCGGCCAACGCTGCCGTCGCCCCGAGCCGCATGGGCGCGACCAGGCAGAAGGCCGAGCCGGTGAAATTCTGCACCGCCGCGACAACCACCACGGGCAGGCCGAGGCGGTCGGCAAGCCCCGCCTGGATCGGCATCAGCAGCGCATTCGACCCGACATTTGTGCCCGTGACGAAGCCGCCCGCGGCGCCGAACAGGGGCACGAGCAGCGGCAGGAGAACGCCGGCCCTGGCCGATGCCGCCCGCGCCACCGCGCCAGCGGCGCCCGACCCGCCGAGAATACGCGAGAGCACACCATAGCCCAGGAACAGCACGCACGGCCGGGCTGCGCCGCGCAGAGACGCCAGCACGAGCGCGCGGCGCGCCGGAAGGCCCAGCAGAAACGGAAGCGTCACCGCGACCACGATGCTGGCCGGGTGGTGCAGAGGCGCGAGAGCCGGCAGGTCGTCCCACGGCCGGAACGATACAACCCCGACGAGGACCGTCTCGATCGGAGAGAGGAGACGGGTCGCGATGAGCACTCCGCTCAACACGACGTAGGGCAACGCCGCCTGCACCGCACGCGCCTCTCCCATGCCTTTGTGCGAGCGCCACGCGAGCACGGGGCCAAGTGCAAGAAGCCCCGCCGCTTCGACGCCGGCAACTTGGCTGGACGCGATGAGCAGGCTGCCCAGAACCAGAATAGTGCCGGTGCTCCGTATCTTGTCGCGCGGCGAGGCGGGCAGGCCGGCGGCACGGGCGAGCTGCCACAGAAGGGAGCAACAGGAGCAGGAGCCAGACGGCGCTCAACCAGGCGTTGACCGCACCAAGACGCGCCGGGTCGACTCCCGCGAGGGCCGCGCCGACCGCAGTCCCCGGCCCAAGCCCGCCCCAGGGGATCAGAACCTGCGAAAAGAGCGACAACGCGCCGGCGAGCGATCCAGTCACGCCGAGCGCGCGAAGTTCGCCAAGCGCAAACACGACGCCCACCGAGAAGCCCGTGATGGTCTCGAAGAACGGCCCGCGCAGAAGGCACGCGTCGAACAACGCAGCATGGGTTCGTGCGTGCGTTGCGCCCCGGGTTCGTGCCCGCGCTGCGACCGTAGCATGGAACATGAGGCCGGCGAGGGTGATCGCAATCGGCGTCAGGGCAAGCCACGCACCTTTCGCCGACTCGGCGACAAGGAGGGCGGGTAAAACATTCGTCCCGACGGACACGGCGGCTGCCGGCAGCGCCAGGGCGAGCGCGAACAGGAGAGCGCGCAGAGGATCGAAGCCCGCCAGCGCGCAGAAAGCGATGGCAAAGAGAGGCGAGGCTTGCAGGAGCAGAACCATCGCCTGCGCGGGCCGCGTCAGCCGCGGCGCGGTATGCGCCCCCCGCCGAGGTCCCACCACAGCCCGGCCATCGCCGCCATGCCTTCGCGCAGCAGCCTAGGGTCGGCATGCTCGTCGGGCCCGTGCTGGCGACAGCCATGGTAGCTGTGCGGGATCCACACGAGCGGGGTGCCGAGCTCGTCGGCGAACACATCGCCCGGCAGGCCGCCCGAGGCGTTGGGCAGGATCAGCGGCGGCCGGCCGAGGCTCGCGTTGAGACTTTCGGCGACAAAACGAACCCAAGGATGGTCGGGGTCGGTGCGGCTTGCTGCCATGCGCACGCCCGCATTCTCGATCGCCACATCGCGGAAGCCCACAGCGTCAAGATGCGCGCGCAAGGACGGAACGAAACGAGCGGGATCAACGTCGACCGTGTAGCGGAGCTGGCAATGCGCGCGGGCATCGGGGGCGACGGCGTTCACCGGCGCCTCGGGCTTGCCCGACACCATGGCGAGGACGATGAAACCGGTCCAGGCATAGATCTTCTCGGCAGGGCTGAGCCCCGGCTCTCCCCACTCGGGGTCGATCACTGCCGCCTCGCCGCCCTCGCCGGCCGGGCAGCCGGCGAGGGCAGACTTCACCGAGGCCGGGATCGCGGGGGGAAGCCACTCGCGCACGAGGATGCGGCCGTTGCGATCACATATCGTGGCCAGAGCGTGCGCGAGTTCCACCGCAGGGTCGCGCGTGATGCCGCCAAAGTGGCCGGAGTGCACGCCGCCCCCGCGGCGCCGGATGACGAGATCGAAGTGGAAGGTGCCGCGCGAGCCGCAGGCAAGGGTGGGCCGATCGCGAGCGACGCGCGGCCCGTCCGAGCCGATCAGGACGTCGGCCGCAAGTCCGGCGCGGTGGGCGGCGACGAAGCCGCGCAAGCCTCCCGAGCCGCGCTCCTCGGCGGTCTCGATGAGCACGGTGAGGTTGCAGCCGAGCCTGCCGCCACGTGCGGCGAGTACGGCCTCCAGCGCGGCAAGCCCCAGCGCATGCTGCCCCTTGTTGTCGGCTGTTCCGCGACCGTACCAGAATCCGCTCTGCTCGGTCAGCCGCCAGGGCGAAAGCCCGGCCGACCACTCCTCATCAAGGCCGCGCACCGTATCGCCATGGCCATAGAACAGCACGTGCGGCAGCCCCTCGCCCTCGTGGCGGTGTGCCACCAAGATCGGGCCCAGTCCCGGTTGCGGATTGGGATGGATTGCCACAGTGAACCCCATGGTCGCGACCCACGGCCCGATCCCTTCACGCAGATAGCGCGCAAGATCGGCGGCGTGGGCGGGGTCCTGGCTCGTCGAGGGGATGGCGATGAGCTGTGCCAGGCGTTCGCGAAAAACACCCTGGTCGAAGCGGGAGAGCGCGGCCTCGATCGCTCGCGCGCGGTCGTCAGCAGGCATCCGTGAAGCCTGTCGCGTGTCGGCGCCCGCGTCCAGTCTCGACGGCGGCATGGCAGGCCTCTAGCGTGCGCGTCATGACCGAGACGGCCGGCTTCGCCATCCCAACCCCGTACCTCGTCTTCCTCGGTGCCGCGCATGATCAGCTCGCCGGCAAGACCGGAGTCGGTGTGGCGCAGTGGCGGCGCGAGGCCTGCGTGGGGCAGCTGCGTCTGCCGGGATGCCAGGCGGACGCCGGCCTGCCCGATCTGTCGCTGGAGGAGGCAGCGGCACGCGGGGCGAGAACCTTCCTCATCGGCACCACCACACGCGGCGGGCGGATCGACCGCGACTGGATCCCGCTCCTCCTGCGTGCCCTCGACCTCGGCATGGACCTCGCGTCCGGCCTGCATGACCGCATTGCCGACATCCCTGAGGTCGCGGAGGCGGCACGGCGCCTTGGGCGCACCATCCACGACGTGCGTCATCCGCGGGGGAGCTTCCCCGTCGGAACGGGAGAAAAACGAGCGGGCAAGCGGGTGCTCACCATCGGCACGGATTGCTCGATCGGCAAGATGTTCACCGCGCTGGCGCTGCATCGCGCCATGGTCGAGGCCGGGATGAAGGCGAGTTTTCGCGCCACCGGGCAGACGGGGATCCTGATCGCGGGGTCGGGTGTTCCGCTCGATGCCGTGGTGGCAGACTTCATTTCCGGCGCGGTCGAGGTGCTCTGCCCCGCGAACGAATCGGACCACTGGGACGTGATCGAGGGCCAGGCGAGCGTGCTGCATCCTTCCTATGCCGGTGTGACGGTCGGGCTGGTGATGGGGGCGCAGCCCGACGCGATGGTTCTGGTGCACGAGCCCACACGGCGCACCATGCGCGGGCTCGGCTCCCGCCCCGTGCCGGGGATCGCGGAGACGATGGAGGCGCATCTCGCCGTGGCGCGAGTGACCAACCCGCACGCGCGCATCATCGGCATCAGTCTCAACACACAACACATGGCATACGAAGAGGCGATGGCAGAGATTGCGCGCACGGCGCAGCGGTTCGCGCTGCCGACGATCGATCCCGCGCGCACTGGCTGTGCGCCGCTGATCGAGGCGCTGCGCGAGATCTGAGCAGAGGACGCACGATGGTTGCCCACCTGTCCGTCCGCGAGGAGGTGTTTCCGCTTGCGCGCACCTTCCGCATCAGCCGCGGCGCACGCTCGGAGGCGCGCGTGGTCGTCTGCGAGATCGAAGAGGAGGGGCTGATCGGCCGCGGCGAGTGCGTGCCTTACGCGCGCTACGGCGAGACGGTGGAGGAGGTGCTGGCGGCGATCGCGGCGATCGGGCCGGCGATCGCGGGCGGACTTGGGCGGGAAGGGCTCGCGCATGCGATGCGACCGGGTGCGGCGCGCAATGCGGTCGATTGCGCTCTGTGGGACCTGGAGGCGAAGCGAACGGGGAAGCGCGTATGGGAACTCTTGGGGCTCTGCCCACCCGAACCGCTGGTGACCGCCTTCACCCTCGCCGTCGACACACCGCAGGCGATGGCCGAGGCAGCGGCCGCGGCCGCGGCGATGCCGCTTTTGAAACTGAAACTCACCGGCGATGGCCTCGATGCCGAGCGGATCGCCGCCGTGCGGGCCGCGACGCCGAAGGCACGCTTGATCGTCGATGCCAACGAGGCGCTGAGCCTCAATTCGCTGGAGCAGCTTGCGCCAACCCTGGTCGAGGCGAAGGTTGACCTGCTCGAACAGCCTTTGCCAGCGGATGCGGACGAAGCGCTGCGCGGCCGCGACTGGGGCGTGCCGATCGGCGCCGACGAGTCCGTGCACGACACCGGGACACTCGACCGCCTCGTCGGGCTTTACGCTGTGGTCAACATCAAGCTCGACAAGGCAGGCGGCCTCACCGAGGCACTGCGAATGAAGGCGAATGCCGAACGGCTCGGCTTTCGCATCATGGTCGGCTGCATGGTCGGCTCATCGCTGGCGATGGCACCGGCGCATCTCGTCGCGCAAGGGGCGGCGTTCGTCGATCTGGATGGGCCGCTGTGGCTGGCGCGGGATCGCGATCACGGGCTTCGTTTCGATGGTGGTCTCGTTCACCCGCCCGATCCGGCGCTCTGGGGCTGAGGGCAGCGAGTAGGAGCGGCTCAGGGCAGAGAAAGCCACGCCGCCAGCACGCGGCGTTCGTCCTCTGTCATGCCTGTCAGGTTGTTCGGCGGCATCGACCGCGTGAGCACGGCATGGACGCGGATGGCCTGGGCTTGGCGCGCGATCGCGGCGTCACTGTCAAGCAGAACGCCCTTCGGGGCCACTGCGATGCCGGCCCAAACGGGCTCGGCCATGTGGCACATCGAACAGCGCGTGAGCATGATTTCCGCCACCTCCGCCGGCACGGGAGGCGAGGGCCCTGCGCGACGGCCCATGTCAGCGTTCGGCCCCGGTGCCGCAACGATGGAGAGGGCGATCGCCGCCGCCATCGCCGCTCCCGCCGCACCCCACGCCCACCACGGCGACCCTCGCCCGGCATGGTGAAGATTGTAGAAGACGCGCACGAGAGCGCCAGCGACCGTCACCAGCGCGACCATGAGCGGGACCATCCACGGCCTGCTCCATGCGAGAGGATAATGGTTCGCGATCATCATGAACACGACGGGCAGCGTGATGTAGTTGTTGTGCGTGCTGCGCTGCTTGCCGGCCTTGCCGAGGGCAGCATCAGGCGTGCGGCCCGCCTTGAGGTCGGCGACGATCATGCGCTGGTTCGGGATGATGACGAGGAACACGTTGCCGGTCATCACCGTCCCCAGCACGGCCCCCGTGTGCAGCATCGCGGCCCGCCCCGAAAAGACGTGGGCGAAGACGGCCGACAGCCCGACGACGAACAGGAACAGGAGCGCGAGCAGCGCTGCGTCGTTGTCCTTCAGCCGCGACCTGCAGAGCGCGTCATAGACAACCCAGCCGAGGCCGAGCCCGGCGATGCCAATGCCGGCGGCAAGCGGTGGGGAGATATCGAGCACGGCGGGATCGATGAGATAAAGCTCGGCCTGGGCGTAGTAGATCCAGGCCAGCAGAAGCGCGCCCGAGATCCATGTCCAGTAGGCCTGCCATTTGTGCCAGACAAGCTCGGGCGGCAGCTCGGGCGGAGCGACCGTCCATTTGCGCATCTCGTAGAAGCCGCCGCCGTGCACCTGCCAGGATGAGCCGAGCACCCCATCGGGCAGATCGGCCCTCCGCTTGAGCAGCGCGTCGAGGTGCATGAAGAAAAAGCTCGCGCCGATCCAGGCCATGCCGGCGATGATGTGCAGCCAGCGCAGGATCGCGCTGCCCCACTCCCAGAGATAAGGCTCCATCTCTCCTCCGATCCCGATCGTCTTGCACGATGTGCTGCGGACGATCGATGGCGCAACGGCCAAGCAATCGGCGTTCCGGAGCAATCGCGATGGAGATTCCGTTCGGTGCCGGCGCGCAGCGTTCAGGCCTGGTTGCGGCGCCGGCCCTCGCGCAACAGAAGCGAGCATACTCCACGCCGCTGCGCGGAGCTGGTCGGGACCTGACCGCTCGCTTGGCCGGTCCTGGTGCAGGCTTCGACAACGCCGAGTTGGGAGAGCGTGCCGCGCTCCCGGTCGACTGGGCAGACCGAAGGGGGCGCCTTTCGGTTGCGAGGGCGTGGCGCCAGTCCTTGCTCGGCAAGTGGCCGATCGTGCCCAGGGGTGTTCGTCGTCAAGGTGCGCGCGCGATCCGCGTCGTGGGCGAGGCGGTTGACAGGAGTTCGTGCCGCGGGCTGGGCGCCGGATTGTGCCGAACCGCCTCGGCAGCCAGAGGCGAGGTCACGACGGCGACGGGCTGCCGAGATAAAGATCGGCCGCGCGCTCGTCGGCCAGCAGCGTCTCCGCCCAATCGAGCATGGCAACGCGCCCCTGATCGAGAATGCAGCCACGGGTTGAAATCGCCAGGGCCGGTCTTGCGCGCTGTTCGACCATCAGCACGGTGACGCCCAGGCGGGGCAGCTCCGCCACCTGCGCGAAGATTTCGGCGACGAGCGCCGGCGCGCGAGCTGCAGTCGGCTCGTCGAGGATCATCAGCCGTGGCCTGATCATCAAGGCGCGAGCGATCGCGAGTTGCTGGCGCTCGCCTCCCGAGAGGCGCCCGGCATTGGCTCGTCTGCGTTCGGCGAGGGCGGGAAAGAGGGCGAAGATCTCCTCCAGCCGCTGCCGCGGAGCCCTCACCCACGCGTGGCGAGCAGATTATCGACGATGGTGAGCGACGGAAACACGTTGCGCACCTGCGGCACGTAAGCGATGCCCAGGCCAAGTCTGGCTTCCGTCGGCAGCGCCAGGAGGTCGCTGCCATCGAATGCGACCCTGCCCCGCACGCGTGGCAGAAGCCCCATCACGGCCCTGGCGAGTGTCGACTTGCCGGCGCCGTTCGTTCCGGTGACTGTGAGTATCTCGCCCTCTTCAAGCGCGAGGTCGACGCCGCGCAAGATGTCGCTCTCTCCGTAGCCTCCGGCGAGGTCGGCGATCTCGAGCAGGCTCATGGCGTCGTCTGACCGAGATAGGCCGCACGGACGGCTCGGTCGTTGAGCACCGCACGCGGCTCGCCCTCGGCGATGACGCGACCACGATCCATCACCAGCAGGCGGGGCACCAGCCGTGCAAGCGATCCGAGATCGTGCTCGATGATCAGGAAACCGATACCGCGGGCGTGCAGGGCAGCGATCCGCTCGATGACCTCCCCGACGAGTACGGCATTGACGCCGGCAAAGGGCTCGTCGAGCAAGACAAGCCGAGGCTCGGTCAAAAGTGCGCGTCCGAGTTCGAGCAGCTTCTTCTGCCCGCCCGAAAGCCGTCCCGCCGGCAGGTCTGCCACGGCTTCAAGACGGAGGAACGCGATGACCTCGTCGGCACGCTCGCGCACGGCGCGCTCGGCTGCGCGCACGCGGGCGGGCGCGAGGAAGAGAGGGATCAGGCGTTCCCCCGGCTGGTGGGGTGCGGCAGCCATCAAGTTCTCGCGGACCGTGAGGTGGTGAAACTCGCGTGGCACCTGGAAGGTGCGCACCAGTCCAAGCTGCGCCCGCTCCTGGGGAGACAAGCGGTCGATCGCGCGCTCGCCGAGCAGGATGCTGCCGCGATCCGCGCTGATGAAGCCGGACAGCACGGAGAACAAGGTCGACTTTCCAGCCCCGTTCGGTCCGATGATG
This sequence comes from uncultured Elioraea sp., assembly GCA_937928775.1. Lineage (GTDB taxonomy): Bacteria > Pseudomonadota > Alphaproteobacteria > Acetobacterales > Acetobacteraceae > Elioraea. Next base: position 92,596 of record CALFVI010000007.1, read on the forward strand.
CCGAGGAGGCCATCGGTTTCGAACGAGAACGAGACCCGGTCGAGGACGTGAAACCCTCCGAAGGCCTTGCTAAGCTCACGGACGAGCAGGTTCATCGCCGACTGTAGTCGCCGACGAGGCCTTGCGGACGGAACAAGGTGAACAGTATCAGCGCAAGGCCGACCGCCCCGAGTCTGACACTGGCCATCTCCACCTCCGAGACGAGGCCTGGCAGCGCGTCTCGCACGAAGCGCGTTCCCTCGAGAAACGCCATCAGCAGAAGCGCGCCGAGCACCGCGCCCGAAACGCGCCCAACACCCCCGAGGATCATCGCCATCCAGACGTAGAAGGTGACAAGGGCGGTGAACTGGTCGGGGGAAAGATAGGTGATGACGTGCGCATAGAAGCCACCGGCCAGCCCGGCGAGCGCCGAGCCGAGAGCGAGAACGCGCGTCTTGAATGCGGCGGGGTTTTTGCCAAGCGCGCGAACCGCATCCTCGTTGTCGCGAATTGCCTCGATCATGCGGCCGAACGGAGAGCGCGCGAGCCTCTGCAGCACCAGCGCACCGCCGAGGCAGCAGATGCAGAGGACGAGGAGCGTCGCCACCGCCCCCGCCGCACCGTGGTCGGCGGGAAAGAGGCGCGGAATACCTGGAATGCCCTGCACACCGTTGGTCAGCCAACGCTCGGACGTGACGATCAGGCGCACGGTCTCGCCGAAGCCGAGCGTGACGACAGCGAAATAGTCCTCCCGCAGACGGAGTGCGACCAGTCCGATCGGCCAGGCGACGATGGCCGAAGTCGCCGCCGCAGCAGCGAGGGAGAGCGGGGTTGGCAAACCGGCAAGCGCGAGCAGGGCGGAGGTGAATGCACCGATCGCGAAGAAGCCGACGTGGCCGAAATTGATCAGGCCGGTCAGTCCGTATTGCAACGTGAGGCCGAGGGCCAGCAGGACGTAGGTGGCCGCAATCGTGCCGATGGCGACCAGATAGGCTTCCCGTCATCGTGTCGCCGGCTGCTGCGTTTGGGAAGCGCGCGATGCCGAAGGCGAGCGTGATGGCGAGTGCGGCAAGCCCGATCACCAGCCCGTGGACGACGCCGGCAACAACAAGCGACTCGAACACGTGCTCCCGACCCGACGCCTGTCAGATCTTGACGACATACTTGCGGTTGATCGCACCCCCCTCGATGCGGAAGACGCCGAAATCGGGAGTCACATCGCCGAACTCGTCGAAATCCAAGACGGAGGAGGCACCCTGGTAGTCGATCTCGACAGCGGTTGCGAGTTTCGCCTTGCCTTCGGCGAAGGAGGAGACGGGTGCCCCCGGTGGATTGGCGACGAGGCGGATCGCATCGCGGATGGCAAGTGTGTCGAACGATTTCGCTCGCTCGATGGTGAGCGCCAGCGTGATGGCCATGTCCCAGGCCGTTGGGGCGTAGATGTTTGCGGTGCCGGGCTGGTTCATGGCGCGACGATGGGCGGCATCGTAGCGGGCGAAGGCTTCGCTCTCTTCGTTCGAGACGGTGTCGACAGCAATGATGCCTTCCGTCACCGCCGGCCCGAGCGCCTGCACGAGTTGCGGGTTCGCTGCCCAGGCCGGAATGATCCAGCGCACCGGCACGCCCAGCTGGAACCATTCGCGGAGGATGATCGTGGTGTCAGGCAGGAACGAGCCCATGACGATCACGTCGGGACGGGTCGCCAGCACGCGCAGGAGTTCGGCGCGGTAGGAGGGCTGATTCGGTTCGTAGACGACATGTTCGCCGTTGGTGAAACCCTTCGCCGCCCAGGCGCGACGGAAGCCCTCCGTGTTGCCGATGCCGGAGGCGTTGTTGAACGCCATCGTCGCCGGGCGACGGAAACCCGCCCGCAGGGCGATCTCGGCGAAGGCGCGACCGAAACGATCATTCGTCGCCTGGAAACGGAACGACAACCCCTTCGCGTTGGCAGGGGGCACGGAGAGAGCAGGTGCGCCGGACGTGTTCATCAGAATCGCATTCGCTTCGTTCGTCAGCGGGATGACGGCGAGCGAGACGCCAGACGACCAGGTGCCGAGAATTGCCCGCACGCGATTGACCTCGAGCAGCTTCTTGGCGGCAAGCACCGCGGCCTGCGGGTTGGTCTGCGTGTCCTCGGCAAACACCTCGAGCCGGCGACCGAGCACACTGCCCGCGGCGTTGATCTCCTCCACCGGGGCGAGGATCATTCGTTGCATGCCCGGCCCGTAGGGCGATCCCGCTCCCGTGATGGGGTTCAAGGCACCGATCCGGAACGTCTCGCTCTGCCCGCGTGCCACAGCTGGCGCAAAAAGAGCGCCGATCGTGGCGCCAAGCATAGCGCGGCGGGCCTGTCGCATGAGCAGCCGCCTGGCAGTGAGCACGCTAATTCGACAGCGCATCATGGACGACGCGGCCGTCCTTGACGATGAGTGGGATGTGCCGCTGGCCCCGGGCGAGCAAGCCGATGTCGGCCAGCGGATCGCCATCGACGACGATCAGGTCCGCGCGCGCTCCCGGCGCGAGGCAGCCGAGCTCGCCCTCGCATCCGAGCAGTCGAGCGGCATGGACGGTCGCGCTACGGATCACCTCGATCGCCGGCAGCACTTCGCGCCGGATGAGAAACTCTTCACCCTGTCGATCGTGCAAAGGGCAAAGGAGATCGGTGCCGAACGCCATGGTCAGGCCCGCCGTCCACATCGTCTTGAGCGAGGTGAGCCCCGCCCGGCGCACAGTGTCGATCTTTGCCACCGCATGAGGGGGGGAACCCGAACTCGGCGCCCGACTGGGCCAGAGCGTCGTAGGTGATCAAGGTCCGCACCGCGATCGCACCGCGTTCGGCGGCGAGACGGGCGGTGTCCGCGGTGATCAGGTTGCAAGGCTCCAGGCTGCGCACCCCGCATGTGACGGCACGGCGGATTACTTCCTCGGTGTAGAGATGCGCAGCGACATAGGTCTGCGCCATGGCCGCCTCCTCCACCGCTGCCTCGAGTTCGGCGCGCGAGAGGCCGAAAAGTCGATCGGGTCGGTCGGCGACGCCACGCCGCCATTGGCCATGACCTTGATGAAATCTGCCCCGCCCTTGATCTCCTCGCGACAGGCGCGGCGCACGGCATCCACGCCGTCGACCAGGCGACCGAGAGACCCGAGGCTGGACTCTTAGAACGAGGCTTTGCGCGTGTCGTAACGGCCGCGGAAATCGCAATGACCTCCCGTCTGCGACAGGGCCTTGCTGCACAGGAACAGACGCGGCCCCTCGAACAGCCCCTCCGCGAGAGCAAGCCGAAGACCTTCCGTCGCCCCGCCGACGTCGCGAACCGTCGTGAAGCCGCGCCGCAGCATCCCACCCATGATGCGCGCAGCGCGATGGGCGACCAGGGCATCCGGCAGCATCGCGTTGCGACCGAGATCCAAGAGCGAGGCGACGACGTGGACGTGACAGTCGATCAGCCCGGCATCAGGGTCCGGCCGCTGAGATCGTACCGCACCGCGCCTTCGCTGCGGATCGGCCGGTCCGAGACCTCGCGGATGCGCTCCCCCTCGACCAGGAGATGGCCCTCTATCGCGCCTTCACGCGCGCCATCGAAGAGCCTCGCATTGTCGAAGAGCAGAACGTTGGCGATCCGTGCCGACTCCTACCAGGTGGCCGCGCCGTCGACCATCCCCGACCGATGCGAGATGGCGTGCGGAAGGGTGCGGCTGACGGCAGGCGGCAGGCAAAGTGCAGCGACGGACGGTGCATACCCTCACGGTTCGGCGACAACGGCTGCAGCCGCACGACCGCGTCCTCGCGTAAACCCAGAGCGAGTGGGAGCCACCCGTTGCGCCGAGCCTTTCGGAATGGCAAAGTGGATGTCAGCGTGCCGAAAAAGATGGAAGGCCGAAAAGACGGAAAGCCGAAAAGACGAAAAGGGGAAACGTCGTGAAACAAACGCTGATCGTGCTCGCTGTCACGGTCGCCGCCGCCCTCTCTCCTGCCGCGGCGCAGGAGTGGCGTGGCTGGAACACGCATGGTGCCGGTTACCCGAATACGGTCGCTCTCGACCGCTGGGCGGAACTCGCCGCCGAACGGAGCCAGGGACGGATTCGGATCCGCATGTTCCACTCCGCCCAGCTCGGCCAGCAGGACGAGGCGATCCAACAGCTCCGACTCGGCGCCATCGACGTGGCGAACTTCAACCTGACGCCGCTGAACAACCTCGTACCCGAGACACAGGTGTTCGCGCTGCCGTTCGTCTTCCGCGATGTCGGCCACTTGCACCGCGTGCTGGACGGACCTGCGGGTGCCACCTTGGCGCGCGAGATCGAGGCCAGGTTGGGCATGGTGGTGTTGGCCTGGTTCGACTCCGGCGCGCGCAGCGTCTACACCCGCACTCGGCCGATCCGTACGCCGGAAGACATGCGCGGATTGAAGATCCGCGTCCAAACCTCGGACCTCTTCATCGACCTGATGCGCGCGCTCGGTGCCAATCCGGTGCCGCTGCCCTTCGGCGAACTCTACACCGCGCTGCAGACCGGCGTGGTGGATGGGGCGGAAAACAACTGGCCGTCCTATGAGGCGCAGCGGCATTTCGAGCATGCTCGCTTCTATTCGACGACGGAGCACTCGAACGTGCCGGAGATCGTCGTCGTGAACCGCATGCGGTGGGACCGCCTGTCGCCCCAGGACCGCGACATCCTGCGCGCTACAGCGCGCGAGGCGGCCGCTTTGCAGCGCCGGCTGTGGGCGGAGCGCGAGCGCGCCTCGCGCGAGAAGGTGATTGCTGCCGGCGTCGTTGTGACCGAGATCGCCGATCGCGCGCCCTTCGCCCGGCTGATGGAGCCGCTCTACGCCAAGTACGCAGCAACCCCCGCCCTGCGCGCCCTGCTTGACCAGATCCGCAACACCCCGTGATGCTGGGCTGAGAGGCGGAAACAACGGACAGCGGCTTGGCTCTCCCGCTGCAGACGGTGTCGTGGGTGTTCGACTGGCTGGCACGCCTGCTCATCATGGCGGCCGGAGCCCTGCTCCTTGCCCTGGTCGCAGCCCTCACCTGGATGGTGTTCGGCCGTTACGTGCTGAACGACACGCCGACCTGGGTCGAGCGCGGTGCGCAGCTCGTTATCCTTTGGGTTGTTCTCCCGGTGGCTGCGGTCGGCGTGCGTGAGCGCTTTCACATGGCGGTTGAGCTTCTGCCTGCGGCCCTGCCGCCAGCCGCCCGCTCCGTGCTCGCAGCGGCGGTTGAGCTCGTGTTGTGCGGGCTCGGCATCCTGATGGCGTATTGGGGCTGGGTTCTGGTGGAAAACCATCGTCCGTTCCGCATACCGCTGCTTGGCCTCAGTCAGGGGTGGCAGTTCGCGCCCCTCTCCCTGGCCGGAGTCCTCATCTCGCTGTTCGCCATCGAGGCGATGGCGCGGCGGATCGCCGGCCTGCCGCCGATCAGCGCCTCGACCTGACGCACCATGGGCCTTGCTGTCCTGTTGGGTGTCTTCGCGCTGGCGCTGGCAGCCGGGGTCCCTGTCTCGTTCGCGCTTGCGTGCGCCGCCTTGGCCGGGTTTTGGTGGGAGGAGTTGCCGCTCGCGGTCGCCTTCCAGCAGATGACGGCCGGGATGACGGTGTTCTCGCTGCTCGCCATCCCGTTCTTCATCCTGGCGGGCGAGATCATGCTGCACGGAGGGATCGCCCGCCGTCTGATCGCGCTGGCCTCCGCCGCCGTGGGGCCGGTGCGCGGCGGCTTGGGCATCGTCAACGTTCTCGCCTCGATGCTGTTCGGCGGGATCTCGGGCTCGGCGGTGGCCGACACCTCGGCCCTCGGCTCCATCCTCATCCCTGCGATGCGGGAGAAGGGCTATGACGTCGACTATGCGGTGAACGTCACCGTCACATCCTCCATCGCTGGCGTACTCATTCCGCCCTCGCACAACATGATCCTCTACGCTCTGGCGGCGGGAGGCGGGGTCTCGGTCTCTGCCCTCTTCCTCGCCGGCGTGCTGCCGGGTGTGCTGATGTGCCTCTGCCTCGCAGCCGTCGCGTGGCACATCGGCGTGCGCCGCGGCTATGCCGGAGAGCCGTTTCCCGGGCTCCGCACGGTGGTGCGCGCGGCTGCCGATGCTCTGCCCGGCTTGATGACGGCGGTGATCATCCTTGGCGGAGTTCTGGGCGGGGTGTTCACCGTCACCGAGAGTGCCGCCGTAGGCGCAGCCTGGGCCATGTTCGCCACCACCCTGATCTATCGCGAGCTCGACATCGGGCGGTTTGCGCGCGCCGTCGCCTCCGCCGT
>CALFVI010000008.1 GCA_937928775.1 uncultured Elioraea sp.
AAGCGCGTCGATGAACGCACGCGCGCCAAGACCTCAATCAATGACCTATTGCGTGACTGACACAACCGACTTGGCCGCGGCGGACCTTGCCGACCCGCTGCCCATCGCGCGGGCGTTGATCCGCTGCCCCTCCGTCACGCCTGAGGATGCGGGCGCGATCGACCTCCTCCGCGACGCACTTGCACGTCTTGGCTTCACCTGCACGGAGCTTCCCTTCGGTCGGGTGCGCAACCTGTATGCGCGTCTCGGCGACGGACCAGTGGCGTTCTGTTTCGCTGGCCATACGGATGTCGTGCCAGCGGGTGCCGCGGCGTGGAGTGTCGACCCGTTCGGCGCCGAACTCCGAGATGGCATGCTCTACGGCCGCGGGGCGGTGGACATGAAGGGCAACATCGCTGCCTTCCTCGCCGCCATCGCGCGCCTTTTGGCGCGCGCGCACCCGCGGCGTGGCGCGATTGGCCTCGTCATCACCGGCGACGAGGAGGGAGAGGCGATCGACGGCACAGGCAAGGTGGTGGCGTGGCTCGCCGCACGCGGAGAAATCCCCCGCTTCGTTCTGGTGGGGGAACCGACCTCGGTCGCCACCCTCGGCGATACGGTGAAGATCGGGCGCCGAGGCAGCCTGACAGCCCGGCTCGTCATCGACGGCGTGCAGGGCCACGTCGCCTACCCGCAGCAGGCCGACAATCCGGTGCATCGCCTGGTGCGGATTGCGCATGACCTGATCGCCAGCCCTCTCGACGAGGGAACCGCATGGTTCGAGCCATCCACCTTGCAGATCACCTCGATCGATGTCGGCAACCCGGTTGGCAACCTCATCCCGTCGCGTGCGGAGGCGCGCCTCGCCATCCGCTTCAACGACCGCCACACGCGGGCCTCGCTCGAAGCGATGCTGCGCGCGACGGCCGCGCGGCACGCGGAACGATTCGATCTCGCCACATCATGCTCGGGCGAGGCCTTTCTCACTAAACCGGGACCCGAGGTGGAGCGATTGACGCGCGCCATCGCCGCCGCCTGCGGTGTCACGCCGCGGCTCGACACAGGCGGCGGCACGTCGGATGCGCGCTTCTTCGCTCCGCACTGTCCCGTCGCCGAGTTCGGCCTCGTCGGGACAACCATGCACCAGGTCGACGAGCGGGTGCCGGTGGCGGAGCTTGCCGCCTTGTGCGCGATCTACGAACGGGTGCTGGAGGACTTCGTCGCGTGAGCGCGCGCGATGTGGCGGCGGGGCTTGCTTGTGCCCTCCTGATGGCGCGCGGGCAGGCGGCGGGGCTTCGCCTGCTTGATGGCTCCGCCACAGCAGCGTGGCGAAGTTTCCTCGCCGTGCTGATCGCAGCCCCGCTCTATCTCGCGCTAAAGCTCGTTTCCATCCCTCCCCTGCCGCGCGGGATCGACCCGGTGCGGCTCGTCACGGCGGAGGCGATCGGTTACGTCATAAGTTGGTTCGCAACCGCCCTCGTCATGCTGGCGGTCGCGCGCGTGCTTGATCGCGAGCCGCGTTGGCCATTGTTCGTTGCCGCCTGGAACTGGTCGAATGTGGTGCAGCTCGTCGTCTTTCTCGCCGCCGCCATTGTCGCCTCCGTCCTGCCCGGCGCCCTTGCGGGTGGCGTGACCTTCGCCGCCCTCGGTTACGTGCTGTGGCTGCAATGGTTCGTCGCGCGCGAGGCCTTCGCCATCCCGGGGCCGAGGGCGGTTGCCGTCGTGGGTGTTGATCTCGTGCTCGGCCTGTTCCTCGCCGGGCTCACGCTCTCGCTCGGCGCCGGGCGCTGAGGCGCGGGTGGCCTTGCGCGAACGGGTCGGGGTCGTAGCGGACCGAGATCAGCGTCAGTCCTTCAGCCGGCGCGGTCGGACCAGCCGCGGAACGGTCTCGCGCGGCGAGAATGCGCGGGATATCGTCCGGCGAAAACCGGCCTTCGCCGACCAGTTTCAAGGTTCCCACCATGTTGCGCACCTGATGGTGCAGGAACGAGCGTGCCTCGGCGAAGACGAGGATCGTTTCGCCCTCGCGTAGGATCTCCAGCCGATCGAGCGTCTTCACCGCCGAAGCGGCCTGGCAGGCGGCGGCGCGGAAGGAGGTGAAGTCGTGCCGACCAATCAGGTGGCATGCCGCTGCCCGCATCGCGTCGAGATCGAGCGGGTCTTTGATGTGCCACACGCGCCCCATGGCGAGGGCCGGGCGCGCGCGGCGATTGAGGATCGCGTAGCGGTAGGCCCTCGCCTTGGCGGAAAAGCGGGCATGAAAGGTTTCCGGCACGCAGGCGGCCGCGCGCACCGCAATCCGCGCCGCGCCGAGGTGGAAGTTGAGCGCCTGCGCGAGGCGGTCAGGTTCCAACACGCGATCGAGGTCGAGATGCGCCACCTGGCCTTCGGCATGCACGCCGGCGTCGGTCCGCCCCGCACCGACAATCTCCGGCACGGCCCCGCAGCTAAGCCGGGCGGCCGCCTCCTCCAGCGCCTGCTGCACCGAGGGCCCCGTCTCCTGCCTCTGCCAGCCGACGAAGCCCGCCCCGTCGTATTCAATGAGCAGGGCGTAGCGCGGCATCAGGAGAAGCGCGCGCCTGGCGAGAGCCTGAGCCCACGCAGGAACGCCCCGGCCTCCTGGGCAGCTCGTCCCGGCCTCTGCAAGCGCAGCAGGCGCAAGACCGAGCCCTCGCCGCAGGCGATGCGGCCCGCCGCGTCGAGCAACGTGCCCGGTTCGGCCTCGCATCGTTCCTCTACCGTTTCGGCGGCGAGGATCTTCACTGTCTCCGTCCCAATACGCGCGGTGGTGCCTGGCCAAGGGTCGAAGGCGCGCACCTTACGGTCGATCTCCGGCGCGGGTCTCGTCCAGTCGATCACGCCGTCGGTTCGGGAAAGCTTCGGCGCATAGGTCACGCCCTCCGCCGGCTGCGGAATGGCGGGCGGATCCTCCGCAAGCGCGCGCAAAACCAAGCGCGCGCCGACCTCGGCCAGGCGATCGTGCAAGGTGGCGGCGGTGTCGCGCGGGCCGATCGGCACGACCTCCCTAAGCAGCATCGGCCCCGTATCGAGGCCCTCGTCCATACGCATAATGGTGACTCCCGTTTCGGCATCCCCGGCCAGGATCGCGGCCTGGATCGGGGCGGCACCGCGCCAGCGGGGAAGGAGGGAGGCGTGGATGTTGAGGCAGCCTCGCCGCGGCGCCTCGAGCATCGGTTTCGGCAGGATCAAGCCATAGGCGGCGATGACCGCGGCATCGAGCCCGAGCGAGGCGAAGAACCCGTGCTCCTCCGCCTTGGTCCTAAGGCGGGTGGGGGTGCGCACGGTAAGGCCCAGCGCCTCGGCCGCGCGGTGCACGGCGCACTTCGTCTCTTTCAGCCCACGCTCGGCAGGTTTGGGCGGCTGGCAGTACACAGCGACGATCTCGTGCCCAGCGTCCACCAGGCCGCGCAGGGCAGGGACGGCGAACTCGGGGCTGCCGAAAAAGGCGAGCCTCACGCCCGCCTGGCGTCCTTCTCGCGCTGCCGCTTGGCCAGCCGCCGCAGGATCATGTTTCGCTTCAGAGCCGAGATGTGATCGACGAACAGGATGCCCTCGAGATGATCCGCCTCGTGCTGGAAGCAGCGTGCGAGCAGCCCCTCCAGAGCCCTCTCATGGCGGGCGCCAGTCTCATCGAGCCAACGGGCGCGGATGGCGCGCGGGCGGGTGACATCGGCGTACTGGCCGGGGAAAGAGAGGCAGCCTTCCTCGCGCGTCTCCACCTCGGCCGAGCGGTAGAGGATTTCGGGGTTGATCACCACCATCGGGTCGCGCACCCCGTCCGTCTGCAGGTCGATGATGAACAGACGGAGGGAGAGACCGACCTGTGGCGCGGCAAGCCCGATGCCGGGGGCGGCGTACATGGCGGCGAACAGGCGGGGGATCGCCGCGCGCACCGTGGCCTGGTCGGCGGGGCCGACAGGGTTCGCCTTGCGGCGCAAAGCTGGGTCTGGCGCAACCAGGATCGGGAAGGGCGCGGCCTCTGAGACCGCAGCGACGAGGGAGTCGTCCATGACTGCGGAGGTAGCGCCGAGGCCGTGCCCTCGCAACGGGAGGAGCCGTCAGGCTGGCGCACCCCTCCCTTGCAACGCCCGGACCATGTTCCCATCTTGGGCCATGCGTGGGGTGCCTTCGGGGCCCTACGCGTCAGGCCCGCTCGCAACGAGGAGGCAGAACCGTGTCCCGCACCTTCCCCTTCGGCAGCCCGCTTTTTCTCGGCTTCGATCATCTGGAGCAGATTCTCGAGCGTCTCTCGAAAAACGGGGGAGACACCTACCCGCCCTACAACATTGAACAGACCGGGTCGAACAGCCTGCGCATCACGCTCGCGGTCGCCGGGTTCACGATGGACGATCTCTCCATCACGCTGGAAGACAGCCAGCTCGTGATCCGCGGCAAGCAGGCCGACGAGGGGCAAAACCGGGTGTTCCTGCACCGCGGCATCGCGGCACGGCAGTTCCAGCGCACCTTCGTGCTTGCCGAAGGCATCGAGGTGAAAGGCGCGTGGCTGGACAATGGTCTGCTGCACATCGACCTCGTTCGCCCACAGCCGGAGAGCCGGGTGAAGCCGATCCGGATCACCGCCCGGCCGGCCGAGGGCGTCTGAGCGGGCCAACCACAGGCCCGCCGGGGCTCGTCAAGGGACCGGCAACCAAGGCGTGGCCATGATGGCGCGCGGAAGGATGAAACCATGAACACGCAGAAGGAAAAGCACACAGTCCGCAACCTCCCCATCCCCACCCCGGAGCAGCTCGCCGCGCTTGGCGTCGGCGGCCTCGCCTATGTCCGCCCAGTGATCGTCAATGGGCAGACGGCCTACGCGATCTTTTCGGCGGACGGGCAGCAGATCGGGCTGGCGCCGAATCGGCCTTTGGCGGATGCGGCGATCGTGCAGCACGAGATGATCCCGCTCAGCGTGCACTAAGACGCCGGGGAGGAGGAGGGCGATCGCCCGTCGTGAGGGGCTCGCCGCATCACGCGGCGTCATTGGCCTCGTTGCCACGCGGACCGAAGGTCGCGACCTTCAATTCGCCCCCCGCTGCGCGTCGCCGCGAGCCCGAGCCATTGTTGTTGGAGGCAGACAAACCCCAACCTCGGCCTAGGCCACTTCCCCGCTTTGCCGGCGTCGCTGCCCCCCAGCTGAGCTCGCCATGGACCGAGGCTAATCGGTTCACCACCTCCTACCGGCTGGCAGCAACAGCCCCCGCTGCATTAGACTCAAGCGGTTGAAAGGAAGACGGAGGCGGAGGTGAGACCATGGCAACCACACGCCGCAGCCTGGTCGCGGCGGCGGCCGCGGCCCCCACTCTCCTTGCTGCGGGCCGCGCGATGAGCCGCCCTGACACCGCCCGCGCCGACCTCGCGCTGATCGTCGTCGACGTCCAGGTCGGATTCCTTCCCGGCGGCAACCTGCCGGTGCCGAAGGGGGACGAGGTGGTGCCGCTGATCAACCGCCTCGCCGCGCGCTACCGCAACGTGCTGCTGACCCAGGACTGGCACCCGGCCAACCACTTGTCGTTCGCCTCGCAGCACCCGGGCAAGAAACCGTTCGAGACGGTGCAGATGCCCTACGGCACGCAGGTGCTCTGGCCTGACCATTGCGTCATGGGCACGCGCGATGCCGAGTTCGCCCCCGGCCTTTCCATCCCGCACGCGCAACTCGTCATTCGTAAGGGCTACCGGCGCGAGGTGGATTCCTACTCCGCCTTCCTCGAGGCCGATCGGACGACGAAGACCGGGCTCGATGGGTACCTCACCTCGCGCGGTATCCGCGAGGTGCATTTGTGCGGCCTCGCCACAGACTTCTGCGTCGCTTGGAGCGCGCTCGATGCACGCCGCTTCGGGCTTGCCTGCGCCGTGATCGAGGACGCCTGCCGAGCGATCGACCTCGAGGGCTCTCTCGCCCGCGCCTGGGCGGAGATGACGGGGGCTGGGGTGGCGCGGATCTCCTCCTCCGCCCTGCTCTGACGCCTCAGGCGGGCGGCGGATAAAGCCCCGCCGCGCGGGCGCGGGCGCGTAACAGCGCGAGCACGGTGCGGCAAGTCGGTGCTGGCACCCCGGTGAGGTCGGCGAACTCCACCACCACACCGAGGAGTGCGTCGATCTCCATCGGCCGCCCGCGTTCGAGGTCCTGCAGCATGGAGGTTCGGTGCGCCCCCACCTCGGCTGCCCCCGCAATCCTCTTGTCGACATCGATGCCGAAACGGATGCCCAGGGCCTCGCCGATCGCCTGCGCCTCCACCATCATCGCCCGGCAGACCGACCGCAACTCGGGATCTGTGGTCAGCACGTCGAGCGTCTGCAGGGTGAGTGCGGAGACCGGGTTGAAGGTCAGGTTGCCCCAGAGCTTGACCCAGATCTCGTCGCGGATGCGCGGCCGCACGGGGGCCTTGAAGCCGGCGGCGATCAGCGCCTCCGCAAGCCGCAGCACCCGCTCGCTCTTCGACCCGTCCGGTTCGCCGAGCGAGAAGCGGTCTCCGTAGCTGTGCTCGACCACGCCGGGCTCGACGACCTCGGCAGCTGGATAGACGACGCAGCCGATGCAGCGTTCGGGCGGAAGGAGGCGGAGAAGCGTGCCGCCCGGGTCGACGCTTTCGACGGGGCGGCCATCGAACGGTCCGCCATGCTTGTAGAAATACCACCAGGGGATTCCGTTCACGCCAGAAACGATCGTCGTTTCGGGGCCGAACAGGGGCTGCATCGCCTCCGCCACCCCGGGCAGGGCGTGCGCCTTCAGCGTGATGATGACGTAGTCCTGCGGCCCTGCCTCGGCTGCGGTCGCGACCGCGCGCGGGCGGCTGACGATCTCCCGTCCCTCGGACCGCAAAACAAGGCCCTTCTCCTGCATCGCGGCGAGGTGCGGCCCGCGCGCGATGACCGTCACCTCATGCTCGCCCAGGTGCGCAAGGCGGGCCGCCATCAGCCCGCCGATCGCGCCCGCCCCGAAGACGCAGATCCGCATCAGAACCGCACCCCAAGCTTCTCGGCGAGGCCGATGCGCTGCAGCTTGCCGG